>JACMNP010000149.1 GCA_014378495.1 Methylotenera sp.
GCTGGCCTAGTGTCAGCATTATGTTGGTGTGGTGGTTTATTGATTTCTGCTTTTGGTATTTATAGTCATCAATTATGGATGATGTGGCTAGGTAGTGGTGTGATTGGCGGAATCGGTTTGGGTCTAGGCTATATTTCACCAGTTTCAACCCTTATTAAATGGTTTCCTGATAGGCGAGGAATGGCCACAGGCATGGCAATTATGGGTTTTGGTGGCGGCGCGATGATAGGTTCTCCATTAGCTACTTTGCTAATGAAACATTTTTCTTTAGGTATTAACGGCGCAGGTATCTGGCAAACATTCGTTACCCTTGCTGTCATTTACGCTGTATTTATGGTCGGCGGAAGCTTGGGTTATCGTGTGCCACCCACTGGCTGGAAACCTGAAAGTTGGAATCCGCCAGAAAAAAGTGCGAATAGTATGATTGCTAGCAAGCATGTGCATCTTAATAAAGCGCACAAAACATCACAATTTTGGCTGCTATGGCTAGTGCTGTGCATGAATGTTTCGGCAGGAATCGGCATTATTGGTGCAGCTGCACCGATGCTGCAAGAAACCTTTGGTGGTGCGCTAATTGGCCATACTGGTATGGGTTTTGCCGATATTAAAAAAGACGAGATGCTTGTACCACTTGCCGCGGCGGTCGGTGCTGGTTTCGTGGGGCTAATTTCTTTATTCAATATCTTTGGGCGCTTTTTTTGGGCGAGCTCATCAGATAAATTAGGCCGTAAACGTACTTATGTTATTTTCTTTGTACTTGGCGCATTGATGTATGTACTTGCTTCTCAAGCCGCAGGATTAAAATCACTTGCCATGTTTGTGGCGTGTTTCTGCGTCATTGCATCAATGTACGGCGGCGGTTTTGCGACTATCCCTGCCTATTTGGCTGACATGTTCGGTACGCAATTTGTCGGTGCAATCCATGGTCGCCTACTTACAGCATGGTCTACAGCGGGTATTTTAGGGCCAGTGATTGTGAATTATATGCACGATATTCGCTTAGAAGCCAAGGTGCCATTTTCCGATATTTATGCACCCATATTTTATGTATTGGCGGGTATGTTAGTGATTGGTTTTGTGGCCAATTTGTTAGTTAAGCCGGTAGCAGATAAGTTTTTTATGACAGATGCAGAATTAGCCCTTGAGAAAAAACTTGCCCACGAGAAAGGTGCTTCTGGAAGTAGTACGATAAAAGAAGTGATAGGTGTTCCCGAAAAAACACCATTGCTCACCACTTTGGCTTGGTTGGCTGTAGGCATTCCTATTTGTTATGGTATATGGAGTACGATACAGAAAGCATGGGTGTTATTTCAGTAACTCGTAGCTGATATGCGGTAAAATATGCTTTTGAAATAAGCAACTGCAATGAAGGATACGAAAGATGAGAGAAATTAAGCAAAATTTAGATGGTACAGGCTTGCAAATCGGCATTGTGCTGTCAAGATTCAACCCGGAAATTGGTGATGGTTTGTTAAGCGCATGTAAAGCTGAATTACTCAAACTAGGGGTTGCCAGTGATGCGATTACTATAGCAACAGTGCCTGGCGCATTAGAAACACCGTTACTTTTGCAACATATGGCGCTCAGTGAAAAGTTTGATGCCCTGATTGCATTAGGCGCGATTATTCGCGGTGAAACCTACCACTTTGAAGTGGTATCCAATGAGTCTGCCCGCGGTATTGCTGAAGTACAATTGAATACTGGTGTGCCAGTGGCGAATGCGATATTAACTACTGAAGATGATGATCAAGCGATTGCGCGCATGCATATTAAAGGTGCTGAAGCTGCGCAAGTAGCGATTGAAATAGCTAATTTGGTTAGGTCGCTATGATAGTAAATAACGAGGCTAATGAAGATAGCCCAATGCTCACCAGTTTAGTGCAAGATAAAGAAGCAAAAAAACCAGTAGAAAAAAGAGCTGTAGTAAAGAAAAATACTGGTAAAAACCGCAGAAAATCTCGTGAATTAGTTTTAAAAGCTGTTTATCGTGGCATGTTAAATCAATCTGAATTAGGCCCAATTTTTCGTGATATGGTGGAAGATCCTGACTATAACAAAGCTGATGAGGCCTACTTTAAGCAACTGTTAGAAGCGGTAACGACCCACGTGGATGAACTTGATAGTAAATTAACGCATTTTATTGATAGGAAAGTCACAGAATTAAGCCCAGTTGAACACGCCATTTTGCGTATTTCTGGATGTGAGTTGATGTTTGATATGAGTATTCCATATCGCGTTGTGATCAACGAAGGCGTGGAATTAGCTAAAATATATGGTGGTATCGATGGTCATAAATATATTAACGGCGTGCTAGATAAGCTTGCTGCTGATGTACGTAGCGCAGAAGTAGGTAGTGCTAAAAACTAAATAGCTAAGGCTGTTTTTAATAAATTACGGTAAATTAAATCTACCAATAATTATGAAAAATAAGCAGCTTAATTTATTGAGGGTGGTTGATGAGAAAGTCTTTTTGGAAATCATATTGCTTTACCGCAAGGCTTATTCCATTAGTTTTTTTACTGGCTATCAATAGAATCTCTAGTTTTTACGCTTTGTCATTTATTCTCAATCAAACAATTATCTGCTGTGCTAAAAGACGCGCAGCCTAGCTCATTATGTATTTTGATGAAGTCTTAGAAATTGTACGTTTGACTGATGTAGGCCAGTGCCGTGATCATAATGAAGATGCGATTGCCAGTGATGCTGATATGGGGTTGGTCGTATTAGCAGATGGTATGGGTGGTTACAAAGCAGGTGAAGTGGCAAGCGAAATTGCAGTGCTTAGTATCAGTGCAGAATTAAAAGAGGCGATGTTGAACCATGCGTCCGGCAAATTAGATACTTTGTTTGGCATGCAAGCTGAGTCACATTTAATAATCAACGCTGTGAAAAATGCGAATGATGCAATTTATCATGTATCGCAAACACAGCCGCAATGTGCGGGTATGGGCACTACTTTAGTCGTTGGCTTATTTACCAATAATAAATTATTAGTTGGGCATATCGGTGATTCGCGCATGTATCGCTTGCGTAGCCAAACTCTGATGCAAATCACTGAAGATCACTCCATATTACAAGAGCAGATTAAAGCTGGTTTGATTACGCAGGAACAGGCTAAATATTCTAATAACAAAAATTTAGTCACACGCGCCTTGGGCGTAGACTCAGAAGTGGAATTAGAGCTTAAAGAGTATGAAGTAGAAGAGGGCGATCTATATTTGTTATGCTCAGATGGTTTGACGGATTTGGTCGACGACGAACGCATTCAATTTACGCTAAATATGGTATCTTTAGATTTAACTGCAACCGCAGAAATGCTAGTGGAAATGGCGAATGATAATGGCGGTAAAGATAATATTTCTGTCATACTAATAAAGGTTCATAAGCCTTTTGAGTTTAAGCGTCGTTGGTACAATAAATTTTTTAGCTCGTTAAAATAGCAGGGTGAATTATGGCAAAGCTTATTCTTTCTCTAGAAAACACATTACTAAGTGAATGGGCGCTTGATAAAGAGCGTATTTCAATCGGGCGTAGGCCTAATAATGACATTCATATTGATAATCTTGCAGTAAGTGGTTTACATGCAGCGATAGTCAAAACGGGTAATGATTTTTATGTGGAAGATCAAGGTAGTACCAATGGTACTCAGGTAAATGCTAAATTAGTGAAAAGTCATTTATTGCAAGATGGCGACTTAATTGAATTTGGAAAGTACCAAATCAAGTATGTTAATGAGGCTTTGGCTAATGATGGGGGTAATGATTTTGAAAAAACCATCATGTTACGTCCCGCTACTATGAGAGCTATGCAACAAAAACCACTAGATACATCCACTTCGGCTGATAGTTCTTCATATGATACTCAACTCATTGATGATCTTTCAACCGCAGCAGTAAGCCCAGCGCCAGAGCCAGTAAAATTTGTACCTAAAATAGAGCCTGAGATGAATTTGGCGGTAGGCAAAATACAAGTACTGAATGGTACGAATAGTGGCCGTGAATTATTGCTAAATAAGGCGTTAACTACACTTGGTAAACCTGGCGTGCAAGTGGCAGTGATTACTAAAAGACCTAACGGCTACTTTATCACGCATGTTGAAGGGCAGGTATTTCCGATGGTGAATGGTGGCTCTACAGGCGCACAAGCCTTTGCATTGAGTGACCACGATGTAATTGAATTAGCTGGCGTTAAGATGGAATTTTATCTTAACTAATCAATATTTATAAAATGTATAAACCAAGCTCAATACATATGAACGCTTCGATGATACGTAATATCGTCGTCTTTTTGTTTTAAATTACACGATTGAATAGCTTATTTTTCTAGCATGATAGAAACTCAGAATCCCTACTTACTCAAACGTTTAGAACGTCTTAATGCCATCGGCATCGCATTATCAGTAGAGCGTGATAACAATCGATTGTTAGAAATGATTTTGTTAGGCGCTAAAGAAATCACCAACGCTGATGGTGGAACCTTGTACACCATTACCAATGATAAACATCTCAAATTTGAGATTATGAGCAATAAAACACTCAATATGGCGCTGGGCGGTACTACAGGCAAAGAAATCCCATTTTTACCACTACCGCTATACCTTGCAGATGGCAGTCCTAATTTAACAACAGTTGCCGCTTATGCGACCCTGAAGGATAAAACAGTTAATATTGAAAATGCCTACTTAGCGCAAGATTTTGATTTTACAGGCACGCGTAAATTTGATGAAAAAACAGGCTATCACTCACAATCGTTTTTAACGATTCCCATGAAAAATCATGAGGCTGAAGTGATTGGTATATTGCAGCTCATTAATGCGATTGATGTAGATACGCAGAAAATTATTCCTTTTTCGGCGGCCAATCAAAGCTTAGTAGAGTCCCTCGCGTCGCAAGCAGCGGTTGCGATGACTAACCATAATTTGATTGAAGGTTTAAAAGGGCTGTTTGAAGCATTCATTGAATTGATTGCTGAAGCTATCGACCAAAAATCACCTTATACTGGTGGTCATTGCAAGCGTGTGCCAGAGTTAACAATGATGTTAGCGCAGGCTGCAATTGATACTAAAACTGGCCCATTAAGCGACTTTACCTTAAGTGAAAAAGAGTTTTATGAGCTTAAAATAGCGGGTTGGTTGCACGATTGCGGCAAGGTGACTACACCTGAGTCTGTGATGGATAAGTCGACCAAATTGTCCACGATTTATGATCGAATTCATTGCATAGATCAACGGTTTGAATTGCTCAAAAAGCAGTTTGAATGCGATGTGCTTAAAAAGCAAATAATTGCCTTGCGTAGTAATTTACAAAGTGATTTTGTGACTGTAGATGCTGAGCTTGAGACATTCAAACTACGATGTGACAGCAATCGTGAGTTTCTAAGACAGGCTAATTTTGGTAGTGAGCATATGACACTAGAAGATCAGCAGCGTGTCTATGATATTGCTGCGATAAAAATCGTGAATGAGAAGGGGGAAGCCGTCCCTTTTTTAAGTGATGAAGAGATTTATAATCTAAATATTATCCGTGGTACGTTAACTGCAGAAGAGCGTGAAGTTATCAATAACCATATTGTTGTCACCATCAATATGTTGGAATCATTACCCTACCCTAAAGCCTTACAACGCGTGCCAGAATATGCAGGCGGGCATCATGAGCGCATGGATGGCACTGGTTACCCTAAAGGCTTAACACGAGATCAAATGTCAGTACCTGCCCGTGTAATGGGTATTGCTGATATTTTTGAGGCGCTTACCTCAAAAGATAGGCCATATAAAAAAGCTAAAACTTTATCAGAGTCCTTACATATTCTAGGTAATATGAAATTAAAGCATCATATTGACCCAGACTTATTTGATATTTTTGTGCGGGAGAAAATTTATCTTAAATATGGACAGTTGTTTTTAGAACCAGAGCAAATCGATGAGGTGGACCACAGTAAGATTCCAGGCTACAACCCTTAAAATTCGATTAATAATTCACAAACCTACACTTTTGCAACCATCTTGATTGCAAAATAGATAACTGCCTTGCTCGTACCAATCCCCTAATACCCAGCGCGTAATGGTATGCCCATTGAGTTGAATCTGATGCTGATATGGCCTATGTGTGTGGCCATGAATCAATAGTTCAGGATAATCATGGGTAGCTAATAATGCGTTTACCGCAGTTTGATTCACATCCATAATTTGTGCTGATTTTTGAGATTTTTCTTGCTCGCTACGCAGACGAATCGCTTCGATTTGCTGTTTACGCAGATGCAATGGCTTGCTCAAAAAGTCAGATTGCCATTTTTTATCTCTCACTTGGCGACGAAATTCTTGATAAGCAACATCGTCCGTACACAAATCATCGCCATGGCTCAGTATTGTTCTTTTGCCATACAAATCAATAAGTGTCGGGTCTGGTAATAAGGTGATGCTGGCTGCCTTGCAAAAAGCATCTGCAACTAAAAAGTCACGATTTCCATGCATAAAATAGATGCTTACACCAGCATTTGATAATGCATTAAAAGCATCAATAATTGGCTGGAAGTGGTCGTCATCAATGTCATCATCACCAGCCCAGTATTCAAATAAATCACCTAAAATATAAAGTGCTTTGGCCTGTAATGCCCAATTTTTTAGGAACTGCAAAAATGTAGTAGTGATATGTGGGCGGCTGGCACACAAATGTAAATCGGAGATAAATACAGTAGCGTCTATTAAACTGACGTTTGCGTTATCCCCGAGTTTTTTCATGAAAGGTTTTTCATACAAGATTTGTCATCATTAAACAGTGAATACTGGTTTAATTTTAACTAAATTAACTATATCTTAACAACGCGTAGCACGCTCAATGATGACATTTTCAACAGGTACGTCTTGGTGGCCTTTGCGAGTGGTCGTTTTGACCAGTCTAATTTTATCAATCACATCCATACCAGCAGTGACTTTGCCAAATACGCAGTAACCCCAACCACTACTGGTAGGTGCAGTATGGTTAAGAAATTCATTATTCCCAACGTTAATGAAGAACTGACTGCTAGCAGAGTGCGGCGCTGATGTACGAGCCATTGCTACAGTATATTGCTCATTAGCTAGTCCATTATCAGCCTCATTTTTGATTTCAGCAGCAGATTCTTTTTGGTTCATCGTCGCATCAAAACCGCCACCTTGAATCATAAAACCATCAATCACCCGGTGAAAAATCATGCCATCATAAAAACCATTATCAACATATTCCAAAAAATTAGCCGTAGTAATTGGCGCTTTTTCGGCATTGAGTTCTAAAGTAATTTCGCCAAAGTTTGTAAGTAGTTTAACCACAAAATATCCTTAATAAAGAGTAAAAGTAAAGCGGGTGAGTTTTATCTTACTGACCTATAAAGGTGCAGCGTTCAATTTAATTTGTTGAATCAAAATGGGCGATTTAGGCACATCACTGAAAGGCCCATTATTGCTTGTTGGTGTAGATGCAATCTCACGCACCACATCCATACCTTTAAGTACACGGCCAAATACGCAATAACCAATTAACTCAGGATCTGGGCTTAGATAATTTAGGAACTGATTATTTTCAAGATTGATAAAAAATTGTGCAGTGGCAGAATCTGGGTCACCAGTTCTTGCCATTGCGAGTGTGCCCACTTCGTTGAGTAAACCATTGCCAGCTTCGTTAACGATAGGCGCTTTAGTTTCTTTTTCTGACATATCGGCATTAAAGCCACCACCTTGAATCATGAAGCGATTGATCACACGGTGAAAAATAGTATCTTTATAAAACCCAGAGTTTACATATTGCATGAAATTGGCTACCGTTTTAGGCGCTTTGTCGGGGTAAAGCTCAATAATAAAATTGCCGCGATTCGTTTCAACAGTTAGTTGCGGATTGGCGGCTAATGCTGAATTGCTCATAAGAGCTGCGCTAGATAATACGCCTAGCATTAAAAAAACATAAAATTGACGCATATTTTTTTCCTGAAATTGAATTGATTGAAATCAAATGCTAAATGTTATTGCTATATATTAAGCTAGATTTCTCAGTAAAAGCACTAACCAGCACCTTCGTAAATAATTTTCCAAGTATTATTTTCTTGAATCCAATATTGACGTTTTTGCATTTTGTTACTCAGCGCAGGGCTGGTGAAGTTTTGGACAAAATCAACGACTACTAACTTTTTATCGGTATCTGGATAAGCGAACATACTTAAATCTGAAAGTGAAATACTTACTTTAGGTTTGCTCGCTTGCACCAAATACTTATGGTCTGACCATTGCTGATAATTAATACCACCACTTGAAAAGTCACGTGAATAATGTGAAAGATATTTTGCAGTATCTTGTGATTTCCAATCAGATAACCAATCCGCCATTGCTGTTTGCAAAGCTTGCTTTTCAGCAGAAGTGTTGTTATCTGCATCTAACCATTTTAAGTTGCTGGCAATAATAACGGGTGTTTTACCTGTTTGCAAAATTGGCGCTAACGCCCTTAAATCTTGATTCGCTAACACGACACAACCATCACTCGCACGCGGAGGACGGCTATAAGTATTACTAGGTGTGCCATGTAACCAAATACCTGAGCCGCTCCTGTTATGCGCTGCATCCCATTCATTTGGATAGTTAAGCGGGTAGGCAGCATCACCATAAATATCTGCGAGTGGTTGCGTTAATTTTTGTCCAGCGAAATAAACGCCTAGTGGTGTGCGCTTATCACCCTGCGCTTGTTTATCAGTACCATTCTTGCCGACAGTAATATAGTAATCAGCGACATAGCTTAAAGTGCCACCGATATTCTTGTACAAGTACAAGCGTGATTTATCAGTATCAACCACAATCACATGGCTTTGCAGTTCATTGGGCGATAAAAGCAAATTGGGAAGTTTATCTAAATCTTGTTTTGATAAATAGCGCTCAATACGTGCGCGCGCTTCTGCTTGCAAATCTTTAACTGCTTCGGTGGGATTGCCATTTGCACTACCAAAAGCCTCTAAATGTTGACCTTGTGCCATCAGTAAATCACCGCGAACAAGGTTTGCAAGTTTGAAATTAGGTGTGGTGAGTAAAAGTTGATCGATAGTATTTAAGGCTTGTTGGTTTTTACCTTGCGTAATTTCCATCAGGCTCTTTACGAGCAAGCTTTCAACCAAATTACTGGCAAGGTTAGCCGCACCCTTAAACGTCGGTTTTGGCATTAAATTGCTAAAACTGTAGCGATTTACTGCCGTTGCGTTCCATGGCAATAATGTAATTGCCCCTAAAAGCGCGTATGTTAAAGCTCTATTCACACCCATCACTACACTAATAACCCTAATTAAATATGCATCAAAAAAAACTAAACTACAACTATTTGAGCTACATTTTAAACGTTTTATCAATAGTGTGCTGATTGCAATGGGTGACTAAATTTAATTACTCGCAATTTCTTGTTCAATAAACCAATTGTCACCCGCTTTTTTCATCAGCAATGTTTTGGTGGTGCCAATTGGTTTGCCATCAGCACGGTATGATTGCTTGAAACGTACTTTTGCATTATTGCTATCTATATTAGTGATGTTGATGTTAGAGAGTTCTACACTGATTTTAGAGGGTTTAGTAATTCGTTCGCGACGTTGTTGCTCCCAAGCCTTACGCGTTTCACCTTTAGCTGGTTTGAAACTTTCGCCATAACTTGCAAAATACTTATCTAGATTTTTTGCAGACCAAGCCTGTGCCCAGTTATTCACTGCTGCTGTCAACGCTTCGTCGCTAGTTGCAGGCGTAGCAACTGCTGGTTTTTCTGGCATTACATCAGGCTTCTTTACGTCTGCAGGGCGTATTTGATTCGCAACTTTAACTGGCTCTTTAGAAGCAATAGTGGTTTTATTCCCAGTACCAAACAAATCTTTAATTAGCGATAACTTAGTTTGAGCACGTGTATTAGCGGTATCTAACTGAAAGGCTTTGTCGTAAGCTTCAGAAGCCATGCGGGCATAAATATCACCAAGATTTTCATGTGCTGTCGCATAGCTAGGGTGTGTTTTTATTGCTGTTTCAAGTGCTTTTCTTGCTTTATCAAATTGACCTTGATCTGCATATAAAACAGCTAAGTTATTGTATGGCTCAGGCAAATTTGGGAACTTTTCAGTCACATCCGTAAAGGTTCTAATCGCTTCATCACGGCGGCCTTGTTCTGCAAGTAAAACGCCTTTCATAAACAATGCCTGTGCATTTTTTGGATTTGCCGCAATGTAAATATTCACACGGTCGATGGCAGCCGCGCCCTGACCTTGATCTGCCATTTGTGAAATATCTTTTAACTCATCTGCGTGAGCAACTGAGAATAATAAACCCACTGACAAAATACTGGCTGTCAAAATCAAACTAAACTTTTTCATAGAATTGGTGAGTGACGTCATTAGATTATCCATTGTGATATAATTTTTTGGTGATATTAACAAAACGTAATTCTATCAATAGCCTAGCTAACATCCAATAGCTCATTTAGGTTTAACCAACTTATTTTCACAATAAGCACCCAAGTTTAAGTAACAACTTGCAATTTTAAGTAACAACTTACAATAATTATCACTTAAACTATTTTCAAACATCCAAATTCAGTGTCAAGTCATCAGAATATGCTAAAAATTTACAATACTCTCGCCCGCGAAAAACAAGTATTTACGCCAATTGTTGCAGGCAAAGTGAGTATGTATGTATGTGGCATGACGGTTTATGATTACTGTCATTTAGGCCATGCGCGCGTGATGGTAGTATTCGATATGGTCAGCCGCTGGTTGCGCGCTTCTGGATATGCAGTGACTTATGTGCGCAACATCACCGATATTGATGACAAAATCATCAAACGTGCAAATGAAAATAAGGAAACCATACAACAATTAACCCAGCGTTTTATTGATGCGATGGATGAAGATTCGGCTAAATTAGGCGTTATCCGTCCTGATTTGGAACCCAAGGCTACTGAGTTTATTGATGGTATGTTGAGCATGATAGGAGCGTTGATTGATAAGGGTTTTGCTTATGCCGCGTCTAATGGCGATGTTTATTATTCAGTAAATAATTTTGAAGGTTACGGTAAGTTATCTGGCAAATCGCTTGAAGATTTACGCGCGGGTGAACGTGTAGAAGTCGATACGCATAAAAAAGATGCGATGGACTTTGTGCTATGGAAAGCTGCAAAACCTAATGAGCCCAGCTGGCCTTCACCTTGGGGTAATGGCCGCCCAGGCTGGCATATTGAATGTTCAGCCATGAGTGCACATCATCTAGGTGAGCATTTTGATATTCACGGTGGTGGGCAAGATTTACAGTTCCCGCATCATGAGAATGAAATCGCACAATCTGAAGCGGCGCACAGCCATAATGGCAAAACCTGCCAAATGGTGAATTACTGGATGCACAATGGGTTTGTAAGAGTCGATGATGAAAAAATGTCTAAATCATTAGGCAATTTTTTTACGATTCGTACAGTGTTAGAAAAGTACGATGCTGAAGTAGTGCGATTTTTCATCTTACGTGCACATTATCGCAGCCCATTAAATTATTCAGACAAGCATTTAGATGATGCTAAATCAGCGCTAACTCGTTTGTATACCGCTTTGCGTGGTTTTGAAGTTGTTGATAGTCCAGTTGATTGGCAACAGCCCCAAGC
>JACMNP010000150.1 GCA_014378495.1 Methylotenera sp.
ATCTGTGCTTATTTGCGGATATATCGCTTCGTGCAATTGCAACGTGATATCCGCGTCTTCTGCCGCGTATTCACTAGCCACTTCCACTGTCACTTGGTTAAAGCTCACTTGCTTGGCACCTTTGCCGGCTACCTCTTCAAAACTAATCGGTTTAATGTCCAAATGCCGTTCAGCCAGCGCGTCCATGCCATGTGATTTGTGCGATTCAAACACGTAAGATTGCAACATCGTGTCATGCGCAATGCCTTTCAAAGTGATGCCATGGTTCGCTAATATGTGCTGGTCATATTTTAGATTTTGGCCAACTTTTTTAATGTTAGGATTTTCTAAAATCGGTTTGATTTTTGCGAGTGATTCAGCAAAGTCGAGTTGTTCAGGCGCATCAAAGTAATCATGCGTTAGCGGTAAATAAGCACCGCTGCCAACTTCTACACTAAATGACAAGCCAACAATCTTAGCGGTCATCGGCTCTAATGAAGTGGTTTCGGTATCCACACAAATAAGTGGCGCTGTTTGTAATTTAGCCAGCCAAGCATCAAGTTGCGCACTAGTTAAAATAGTCTCGTAATTGCGGTTGGTATTGGCTTGATACTCAACTTTTGTTGTAACCCTTTCTGCCAGCTCTTTTTTTGGCGCAGCTGACTGGCTTACTTTAGGGGCCGTATTAGGCGCATCGAATAAGCCTCTCGTTTCACCATTCGCCAATTCAGTCGTTGCGATTGGCGAATCTGATTTTGCATCAGTGCCTAGCTCGCGCTGCCATGTCTTAAAGTCAAAGCGGTCGTACAATTCTGCAAGCTTAGTTTTATCCTGCGCTTGCAACATTAAGCTTTCAAAGCTTGCAGGCATGCCATCAAAACTATCCAAATCACATTTAATAGTGATTAGCTCGCGACCAGTGGGGAGCCAATCTAAAGCTTTGCGTAGATTTTCACCCACTACGCCACTTATCTTATCTGCATTGGCAATAATGTTATCTAGTGAACCATATTCTTGCAGCCATTTCACCGCCGTTTTTGGGCCAACTTTTTCTACGCCTGGCACGTTATCAATCGTATCGCCAATCAAGGTTAAATAGTCAACAATCAGTTCAGGTTTTAGGCCAAATTTAGCCTCAACTCCTGCAATATCAAGTATTTCATCGCCTTTTCTAAAAGCATTCGGCATGGTGTTGATGACAGTCACATGGTCATTCACCAACTGAGACATATCTTTATCACCTGTAGAAATAATCACGCGTATGCCTTGCGCTTCTGCTTGCTTTGCTAGTGCGCCAATCACGTCATCCGCTTCTACGCCATCTACCATCAGCAGCGGCCAACCCATTGCTTTAATTGCTTCGTGCAGAGGCTCAACTTGGCTACGCAAATCATCTGGCATACTTGCCCGATTGGCTTTATATTCTGGGTAGATGTCATCGCGAAAGGTTTTGCCTTTTGCATCAAAGATACACGCGCTATAATCAGCAGGGTATTCTTTGTGTAATTTGCGTAGCATGCTCAACACGCCGCGAATTGCACCAGTGGGTTCGCCTTCATTACTGCGTAAATCAGGCAGAGCATGGAATGCGCGGTATAAATAAGAAGAGCCATCAACTAATAAAAGAGTTTTCATATAAAAATCCAAAGTTTGTCGTGATACTACGTTGCCAACAATTTTTAGCTGATTGCAGCTTAAATGCTGCACATCAAAAAATTGTTTTGCGCCTTGTCTCACTTAAAACTTTAAATTTTTGGCTGTGGTAAATTAGCATTAAATTCAGGACAGTTTAAATGACAACAAAAAAATTACCTTCAATGATCGAACCAGCGTTACTCAATAGCAACTCGGCCAGTCATGAATCGTGGCATGCGTTTGAGATTATGGCAGAATTTGTAAGCGCTACCGAGCGCTTAAAGCAAATTACGCCAGCGGTATCTATTTTCGGCAGTGCACGTACGCCAGTGGATCATCCTTATTACAAATTAACAGAAGAGGTCGCACGCTTATTAAGCGATGCTGGCTTTAGTGTGATTTCAGGGGGTGGGCCAGGCATTATGGAGGCGGCCAATAAAGGTGCTTTTCCAGGTAAAGCCCCTAGTGTTGGCCTGAATATCGAGTTGCCATTTGAGCAGACTGGTAATGGCTATCAGGATATCAGTATCAACTTTAAGCACTTTTTTATGCGTAAAGTAATGTTTGTTAAATACGCCAGCGCTTATGTGGTGATGCCTGGCGGTTTTGGTACGCTGGATGAGTTAAGTGAAGCGCTCACTCTGGTGCAAACGGGCAAGTCGCTAAATATCCCGATTATTTTGGTCTGCGAGCCCTTTTGGCGGGGGTTAGTAGACTGGTTTAAAACGACGCTGGTTGATGAAAAGATGATTTCAGCAAGTGATATGGAGATGATTCAAGTGATTGATAAGCCTGAAGACATCGTAGAGGCGATATTCAAACATTATGAAACGCGCGGATTCAAGCTATCTGCGGCTGAGGAGCAACTTCAGCTTTATTTGTAATGAATCACGTCATAGGGCGTGTAATTTGATAAAATCAATTTATATATATTAAGTCACTAGACTAATCAATAAGGTTTGAAGCATATGCGCAAAGATGATAAGAATACAAATTATAAATATTTAAGTTTTTTATTGCTAACCTTGTGCGTGTTTCAGGCGCCGTTAGTCGCATTTGCTAAAGATAAAGTGCCGCCTGCTAATTTGCAGCCACTAGAAGACATTCCACCACCACCTATTGCGGATGATGGCAATTTAACTGACGAGCCAAAAATTACCATTGTGAAGAAAAAGAATGGCGATACGGTGGAAGAGTACCGTATCGGTGGAAATCTTTACATGATGAAAGTCACACCTGCGCATGGTGTGCCTTATTACATGCACAAAGAAGATCAAGATGGTGGTTGGTTAAACGATGGGCCAACACAACCATTTAGCATACCAAAATGGACCTTGTTTAGATTTTAGTCGCGTCTGTTTGGGCGCGAATTTTGTCTTTGGTAAGATTGTTGCCATAGTTCATTTAATTTTTATTCAGAATTTATTTTATGTCGGTATTTACCTCGGTCAGCGTTCAGCAATTGCAGGTGTGGCTACAAGATTACAACATAGGCACACTTGTTGAATTAAAAGGCATTTCATCAGGCATTACTAATACCAATTATTTTGTAATCACAGATCAAAACAAATATGTGCTGACTTTGTTTGAGCAAAATTCCATTGAAGAATTACCCTATTTCATCGATCTCATGAGCCATCTTGCAATGCAGGGTGTACCATGCCCACGCCCAATAGCAGATAGGGCTGGTAACAGCCTACATATGCTGAATGGCAAACCTACCGCTTTAGTCAGTTGTTTAAGTGGTCAAGATGTTGAAACGCCCAGCGTAGAGCAGTGTGGCGAAGTGGGTCGAGTGCTAGCTCGAATGCACATTGCAGGATTATCGTTCGAGCAAAAATTCCCAGAGCACAAAAGTAATAATCAGCGAGGCGCAGATTGGCGTCATAAAACAGCTGCATTAGTCATGCCGCATTTACCTATTGATGACCAAGAATTACTACAAGAAACATTAAAATTTCAAGCGGCGCTAAATATTGCGCAGTTACCTATGGGCGTAACTCATGCAGATTTATTTCGCGATAACGTATTATTTGATGGCGATAAAATAGGTGGTTTAATTGACTTTTACTATGCTTGTCATGATGTGTTGGCCTATGATTTAGCGATTGCTGTCAATGATTGGTGCGTGCAAGCAGATGGCCATTTAGATATTCTAAGATTAGAGTCGATGTTGAGTGCCTACGAAGCTATTCGACCATTAAACGAAGCGGAGTGCGCTGCTTGGCAGAGCTTGTTGCGCATTGCGGCATTGCGTTTTTGGTTGTCTCGTTTGTATGATCAAATTTTCCCACATACAGGAGAGTTAACGCATGCAAAAGATCCTGAGCATTTTAAAAAAATAATTAAGTTACGTGCAAATGGGCAATAGCGTTTAATATTAATAAGTAACAGATCAACGTTTGTATCAAACGTGTTTTAACTAATGAATCCTCCGGAGAGCATCATGGCAGAAGGCTTACAAATAGAGTCACTACAAATTAAACAAGTGCCCGCTACTAATGCTTGGGCTTGGATAGTGAGTGGTTTTAATTTATTTAAAGCGAATCCTGCGATGTGGATTATTTTATTTGTGATTTACTTGTTAATTATTGTGCCTATTTCGCTGATTCCAGTGGTTGGCTCTATATTAAGCACCTTGCTTGCTCCCGTATTTGCTGCAGGTTTAATGTGGGGTTGTAAAGCCGTCGTCCAGCACCAAGACCTTGAAATCAATCATCTTTTTGTTGGATTTAAGAAAAATACGGCACAGCTGATTGCGGTAGGCGGAATTTACATGGCAAGCTTATTGATTATTGCAGTGATGGTAGTGTTAACTTTAGATAGAGATACACTGAGTATCTTAATGAAGGGCGGTACGGTTAGTCCAGAGCAAGCCAACGCAAT
>JACMNP010000024.1 GCA_014378495.1 Methylotenera sp.
AGCATGCCACCCAGAATCAAATCGCCAGAAGATCGAGAAAAATTACGTACCAGTATAATAGATGCGGCACGCATGCTATTTGTAGCGCGAGGTATAGAGGCGGTTTCTATGCGTGAAATCGCAAAGCAAATCAACTATTCTGCTACTACTCTATACAATCATTTTGCCGATAAGGAAGCGTTATTACAAGCCGTCTGCGACGAGGATTTTTTAGCGCTTGCTGGCAATTTGCGAGCAATTATGCAGTTACCCAACTTAGTTGCACGCATTCAAGCGTTTGGGCGTGCCTATGCCATGTTTGCGCTGCAATATCCAAATCACTATCGCTTAATGTTCATGACGCCGCGTACACCATGTAATTTAGATACCACTAAGATTCAGCGTGGTGATACCGAGCAAGATGCCTATGCGCAGTTAATGCTGGTGGTTAAAGAGGCTTTTGATGCACATTTATTTAAGCCCGAGATTACTGATTTTGAGCTGATTGCTCAAACGATGTGGGCTGGCATGCATGGTGTATGTTCTTTGGAAATCGCATTGGGGCATGAGGTTTGGATTAACTGGGCTGCGGTAGAGACGCGTTTAGATTTAATGCAAACTGCGATATTACGAGGTTTGTTAATAGATTCTTCAGATTTGTCATAGAAGTTCAGAGATGTAGAAGTTTAGATTAGGCGCGCTTAAAAATGAAAATAAAAATCTTAACCTTAGTTTCGCTAACATTGCTCTCAGGGTTATTTGCTGGTTGCAATAAACCGCAACCACTGGTTACCCCGCCAAGGCCAGCTTTGGTGATGTTGGTAGGCGAAAGAGGAATAGAAAATGCCATGGCCTTGGTAGGTGAAGTGCGGCCTAGATACGAGTCTAGCCAAGGTTTTAGAATCGCGGGGAAAGTGATAGAACGCAAAGTAGATGTAGGCGCGCGCGTTAAAAAGGGCCAAGTGATTGCAAGGTTGGACGCGGCAGATACTAATTTAAGCGCGGCAGCAGCAAGAGCCGATGTGCGTGCTGCTGAGGCTAGCTATGCGCTAGCTGAGGCAGAAGTCGAGCGTCAACGTCAGTTATTCTTAAAAAAATTCATTTCTGCCTCAGCGTTAGATATTCGTGAAGCAGAACTTAAAACTGCTAGTGCACGTTTGGCGCAAGTGCGTGCACAGGCAAATGTCTCTGGTAACCAAACCCAATATGCTAATTTAACCGCCGAACGTGATGGGGTGATAACGCTGATTCGTGCAGAGCCTGGCCAAGTAGTAGAGGCAGGTGAGGCCATTGCGCAAATTGCAGATACACGCGAGATAGAAGTATTAGTGGCGGTACCGGAATCACGTATGGCTGAGGTGAAATTGAATGCTGCGGTTGCGGTGAAAATGTGGGCAAACAAACAGAAAGTATATGCAGGGTCAGTGCGTGAAATTGCACCTGCAGCAGATTCAAATACACGTGCTTTTAACGTACGAGTAACCATTAAAGATGCAGACGAAGCCGTGAAGTTGGGCATGACTGCAGGCGTAAAATTCAATCAGCAAGACGCACAGTTAGATACAGTAAAAGATGCGCAACAAAATGCGGAGTTACTGATTCCTAGTAGCGCTTTGACTGAAGCGGACGGAAAAAAAATAGTCTGGGTAATCGATGGAAATAATAAGGCGCAACCACGGGAAGTCGTCGCCGGTCAATTTAGAGAAGATGGTATTTTAATTGCAAGTGGTTTGCAGGCAGGTGAAAAAATTGCGATAGCAGGCGTACATACGCTTGTTAAAAATCAGCTTGTAACGCCTATAATTGCTCCAGCTGGTGTCACACCATGAGTCTAGACACTGGCAGTGAGCGTTTCAACTTATCCGATTGGGCGTTAAAACATCAAACATTAGTACTATATCTGATGTTAGTACTCACTATCGCCGGGTTAATTTCCTATACTAAATTAGGGCAATCAGAAGACCCGCCTTTTACTTTCAAAGTCATGCTCGTCCGTACTTCTTGGCCAGGCGCTAGTGCGCAAGAGGTAGAGCAACAAGTTACAGATAAACTAGAAAAGAAAATCCAAGAAGTACCGCATCTCGATTACACCAATAGTTATTCAAGACCCGGTGAGTCGATGATTTTTATTATTGTAAAAGACAATACTTTTTCAAAAGATGTGCCTGAAGTTTGGTATCAGGTACGTAAAAAAGTGGGTGATATACGGAATACTTTGCCGCAAGGCGTTGAAAGTTTGACTTTTAATGATGAGTTTAGTGATGTATACGGCAGTATGTATGCACTTACTGGTGATGGTTTTGATTATGCCGCGCTTAAAAAGCAAGCGGAATTGATTAGGACTGAGCTCTTAAAAATCAAAGATATTGCTAAAGTTGAGTTTTTTGGAGAGCAAAAACAACGCATATTCATTGAGATTTCAAATGCCAAACTCACAACTTTGGGCATTAACATCAGTACGCTGACCAATATTTTACAGGCGCAAAACGCTATTGTGCCTGCAGGCAATTTTAATTCATCTATCGAACGCATCCGTATTGAGGTTTCTGGCCGTTATTCCACGTTAGAAGATTTACGCAACTTGCGTTTACGCGCTAATAATCAAGATTTTCGCTTGGCGGATGTTGCACAGATATATCGTGGCTATGAAGACCCGCCACATGACCGAGTACGGTTTAAAGGCAAAGAGGCGATGCTATTGGGTGTGAGCATGAAAGATGGTGGTGATGTAATCGCCCTGGGACATGCGTTAGACCAAACCATGGCGCGTATTAAGCCTCAGCTCTTAGTTGGTTTGGATTTGAATACTGTGACCTCTCAGCCAAAGATTGTGGCAGATTCAGTGAATGACTTTGTACGTTCGTTAGTAGAAGCCTTAGTTATTGTGTTGGGCGTAAGCCTTATCTCATTAGGTTGGCGTAGTGGTATCGTTGTGGCAATTACGATTCCAGTAGTCTTGGCGACTACGTTTTTAGTGATGCAACTCAATAATATTGGCTTACATAAAATATCGCTAGGGGCACTGATTTTAGCTTTAGGTTTATTGGTAGATGATGCCATTATTGCCGTTGAAATGATGTCTTCTAAAATGGAGCAAGGCTGGGATAGAGCCAAAGCGGCTTCATTTGCTTATAGCTCAACCGCTATGCCAATGTTGACTGGTACTTTAGTGACAGTAGCTGGGTTTTTACCTATTGCCACGGCGGCATCTTCAACTGGCGAATATACACGTTCTATTTTTCAGGTGTCTGCCATCGCTTTAGTGATTTCGTGGTTCGCTGCTGTGATATTTGTGCCGTATTTGGGCTACCATTTATTGCCAGATTATGGTCTGCCAAATGCACAAAAACCTCCTGCGCAAAATTCACGTATCAAAGCTTGGTTATTGAAACGCTTTGATTTTATGTCGCGCTTTAATCTAACCCAATCTACGGCAGAAAATCATCATCATGATATTTATAACTCTAAGTTTTACCAGACTTTTCGTCGCGTAGTTACCGCTTGCGTACGTTATCGTAAAACAGTGATTGCAATCACTTTAGGCTTATTTGTAATATCGATTCTTGGCTTTAGCAAGGTGCAGCAACAATTTTTCCCTGATTCAACTAGGCTGGAATTGGTTGTCGATTTACGTATGACAGAGGGCGCATCTTACGCTGCCACCGACGAACAAGTGCAAAAATTAGAGCATTGGCTAAAAGCGTGGAATAAACAACATGATGGCATAGAAAATTTTGTCGCTTATATAGGCACAGGTGCGCCACGTTATTATTTGCCACTAGATGTGCAATTGCCTCACAGAGGATTTGGACAGTTTGTGATTTTAAGTAAAGATTTAACTGCACGTGAGGCCTTACGCACGGCATTACTGCATCAGTTTGAGATAGATTATCCTACCTTGCGCGCTTCAGTATTACGGCTAGAAAATGGCCCACCAGTCGGCTTTCCAGTGCAGTTCAGGGTGTCTGGCACCGATGTTAAGCAAATACGAGGTATCGCACATCAAGTAGCCGACATCATGCGTAACAATAGCAACCTAGTGAATGTGCAGTTAAATTGGGAAGAGCCTAGTAAAGTAGTACATGTACAAGTAGATCAAGCCAAAGCGCGCTTGTTGGGTATTAATTCAGTGACTATTGCTAACATACTGAACGGCGCAACCAACGAATTTTATATTTCTGAATTTAGAGAAGGTAATGAGCGCATCGACTTAGTGGTGCGTGGCCCAGAAGCTGAACGTAAACACTTAGCGCGAATCTCCGACTTAATGATTAATACACAAAATGGCGCTAGCGTCACTTTATCGCAAGTAGCTACGATTACATCCGATTTTGAAGAAGGTGTGATTTGGCGGCGCAATCGTGTGCCTTACATTATAGTGCGTGCAAACTTGCAAGGGCATTTGCAAGCGCCTGTAGTGTCGCAACAGATTGAAGATAAATTAGCTGAGATTAGAGCTAACTTACCATTAGGCGTGAACTTAGAAACAGGTGGGGCTGTGGAAGAGTCGGCTAAAGGCGGCGCATCGGTTGCGGCAGGTTTTCCGCTATTCTTAATTGCAGTATTGACTATCTTAATGATTCAATTACAAAGTTTTTCAAGGGTATTATTAGTGCTATTAACAGCGCCTTTGGGTCTTATTGGTGTCACAGTTGCGTTACTTATATTCGATAAGCCTTTTGGCTTTGTGGCCATGCTGGGTACGATTGCACTGTCAGGCATGATTATGCGTAACTCAGTGATTTTAGTCGATCAAATAGACCAAGACAAAGCCACTGGCTTACCAGAATGGCAGGCGATTATTGAATCTACCATACGTAGATTTAGGCCGATTGTACTTACTGCGGCCGCGGCCATATTAGCGATGATACCTCTCACACGTAGCGTATTTTTCGGCCCGATGGCGGTGGCGATTATGGGTGGCCTAGCGGTGGCAACTTTGCTAACAGTACTGTTTTTACCAGCACTATATGCCGCTTGGTTTAGGGTAAAAGTACCGCAATAGGCATAAAGCCAACGCCAGCGCCTCTAGAGTATTGTCGCTAGGCTATAATGATTAAAATTAAATTAAGTAGAGATTTATCATGACACAAACTGAGCAAACACATCCGAACATGTCGCATGAAACCGCACGCTTTAATATGATTGAGCAACAGATTCGTACATGGGAAGTGCTAGACCCAGTCGTATTAGCCTTGCTAGATGAAGTGCCGCGTGAGAATTTTGTGACAGAATCCCAAGTAGGCCTAGCATTTGCCGATGTAGAGTTGCCGATTGGCTATGGACAAACCATGTTGTCGCCAAAATTAGAGGGCCGTATTTTGCAGGCTTTAGCCGTTAAAAAAACGGATAAAGTATTATTGATTGGAACTGGTAGTGGCTATTTAACGGCGCTGTTGGCTAAATTGACAGCTCATGTGCATGCGGTGGAAATTAACCCAGCGCTATCAATCTTAGCAGGGTCACGCTTGCTCAAACAATGTATTCACAATGTGACTTTGCATGTAGGTGATGCATCTAGCGGCTTTGCCAATAACGCGCCGTATGATGTGATTGTATTTACGGGGTCTTTGCAATTACGCCCGATTGAAGCTGAGAATATGCTTAATATTGGCGGCCGTTTATTTGCAGTGGTTGGTGAAATGCCAATTATGCAGGCTAATCTAACACAGCGCATAAGCCAACAGTCATTTAGACAAGACACGTTATTTGAAACTTGCTTGCCACCATTAGAAAATGCGCCGCAAGCGGCTAAGTTTGAGTTTTAATTAGGCGCTTTTACTGTTATGTTTAATCAATTAACTTTTAATGCGTTTCTAGTCAGAAATTTGCATAGTAAAGCCTTGCAAATAAGCATGTGGTTAATTGCTATAAGCATTTTAATTTCAAATCAAGGCTCGGCTGCTGAGCTGTCAATGCAAGAAAAACAACAATCCTTAATCGAAATTTACCATCAAGCATTAGCGCATGATCCAACGCTTGCTTCTGCAATCAGTGCCAATCAAGCTGCACAAGAGTTGCTTGAGCAAGGTAAGGCGCTGTATCGCCCAACGGTTAACTTTAATGCGGGTGTCAATGCAACACAAAGTGATATTCGTTACATAGGTGGAGGATTTAATCCTTTTGCATCGCAGCAAGGTCGCTCTAATTATGAGGGTTACAACTATGGCGTAGATGCCCGTCAACCTATCTATCGTAAGCAAAATCTAGTGCAGATGGATGAAGCTATTACGCAAGTGAATCAAGCCGATAAACAATTGATGCTCAGTAAACAAGCACTAATATTGCGTACGACACAGAGTTATTTTGAGGTATTAATCGCACAAGACAAAATTGATTTGATTAATGCACAAAAAACGGCGATTTTAAGTCAGCTAGAGCAAGCGAAAGCTAATTTTGAAGTAGGTAATTCTACTGTTACTGATGTCAATGAAGCCCAAGCGCGTTTTGATTTGATTCTAGCGCAAGAAATAGCGGCCATTAACGAGCATCAAATAGCTGAGCGCGCTATACAAGCGATTACAGGTGAGATTCCACAACAATTAGCGCCAGTAAAGGCCGATATTAAAACGAATAACTTAATGCAAGGTATGGATCAGTGGATAAATATAGCGACAAAAAATAATCTAAATATACAAATACAACAAGATGCGCTGAAGCTTTCAGAGCAAGAAATTGAGCGTGCAAAGGCGGGTCATTTGCCTACACTGGATGCAGTAGCGAGTTACAACGATAATTATGTCAATGGCAGTTACACCGGTTTTGGAAACGACCTTAAGTCAGGTGTCGTAGCTTTGCAGCTACAAATTCCGCTTTATCAAGGGGGTGCTATTAGCTCTCGTGTCAGGCAGGCCGCACTGAATAAACAAAAAGCGCAAGATGATGTAGAAATTGCACGCCGCGATACTGCGCTTGAAACACAGCGCGCTTATTTGAATTTAAGTACCAGCATAGCTCAAGTAAAAGCCTATGAGCAGGCGCTAATTAGCAGCCAAAGCCAAGTTGATTCTACTAAGTTAGGCTATGAAGTTGGTGTGCGAACTAGTGTGGATGTACTCAATGCACAGCAACAATTATTTAGTGCCAAGCGTGATTTATTGCAATCTCGCTACAATTATTTAGTGAATATCATTCGTTTAAAAGCAGTTTCTGGCACAGTGGCAGAGATAGATTTGGCCGATATCAATCAACAGTTAGTCCTTACTTCGATACATTAAACTATGACGCACTCTCACCTTACCGCACACGCCAGTTTAAGCCAGCTGATAGTTGTTGATATGCAAACACGATTAGTGACTGCGATGCCAGAAGCTGACATAAAAACGGTGATTAAAAATAGTGGCATTCTGATACAAGCGGCAAAAATGTTAGAGGTATCAGTGATTTTAACTGAGCAATATCCTAAAGGCTTAGGTAATACCGTGCCTGAATTATTGGCCTTGCTACCAAATGCTAAGCCAGTAGAAAAAGTCACGTTCTCATGCACTGCTGAGCCGAAATTTAGCCGTCACCTTACACGTGATCATTCACAAATGGTCATTGCGGGGATGGAGGCGCATATTTGCGTGTTGCAAACGGCCATGGGTCTAATTAATGCAGGTAAACAAGTATTTGTGGCAGAGGATGCGATTATTTCACGCAACTCGACCAATAAAGCGAATGCAATTGCAAGAATGCGTGATGCAGGTTGTACCATTAGCAACACAGAGTCTATCGTATTTGAGTGGCTAGGACGCGCTGAAGGTGATGCTTTCAAAGCGATTAGTCAGCTTATTCGCTAATTTTAGCTGTTAATGACTAAAGATTAAATCCATGAACTGGAAAATATTAATCTTAGTTATTTTACTAGGTTACGGTGCTTTTCATCATTATCAACATCGCCCAGTGATTCATGGCGCAGGCGAAATCGCTCCCAACGAGCCTATTCAAACTAATACGCACGCGGTTGATATTCGCTTAAATGATTTTACCCTCTCCCCACTGGCGAATTATGATATTGAAGCCAGGGTACTTTCTACTGAAGATTATCATGCAGGTACGGAAGCTGAGATTTCACCCACTGATTTAGCAGTAGGTTGGGGGCCGATGTCAGATGAAAAAGTGTTGAATAAGATTGATATTTCACAAAGCAATCGTTTTGTCTTTTGGCACGTAACAGAATTTCCTATCCCTCAGCATGAGATCGAAGTGCATGCCGCTAATATGCACATTGTTCCAAGTAACGACTATGTTAAACGCCTGCTTGCTAAGGTGCGAGCAGGGCAAATTGTTCACATAAAAGGCCAATTGATAGAGGCCAGAAAGGCCAATGGCTGGCATTGGCGTAGCTCGCTAAGCCGCGAAGATACTGGTAATGGCGCTTGCGAGCTTATATATGTCACTGAGCTAACTGTAAGGTAAGATTGCAAGCTTATCAAAATGCAAAAAATTAATATTTTTTCATTACAAACACACCACGGCGAATACAAAAATTGGCCACTTAAAACACTATTGCTAAAAAATGGTGAATCAACCACCACTTATTTGCCAGGCTATGAAGTGTTGCATCAGTTTGAATTGCCTGCTAATGAGTATTTATTAATTACCGATTGGGATTGCCCTTTTGAAGAAGCGACTGAATTTATTCTGCTGGATAGCACGCTTAAATATTAGCTAAACGTAAACTTGCAGTACCTTACGGTTCTTTTCTGCTAGAGAATTTGCAAGTATTGAATGAGCACACTATACATTTAGAATTTGATAATAAAGATTATTGGCAGCTCAGTGTAATGCCGAAACCTGCGCGTGCAAGCCCATTTTTTAATTTGAACTGGTTACCTATTTTTAAAAATAGGCTGCAATTAAAAAGGCTTTAAATGCTTACATTTGAATTTTATGGTGTTGTTAAATTTTCCGGCGCTGTTAAATGTATAGAAATTAAATCCATCACCTTAGCAGTAGCGCCCATGGATGCCTCAGTGAACCTTAAGCCAGCCTCACCCATTTGCTCACGTACTAGTTTACTTTTGAATAAATACTCAATTTTCTCACGCAACTCATCAGTCTTTTGAAGTTGTAGTGCTGCGCCAGCAAGTACAGCAGCTTTGGTAACATCGGTAAAATTATAGGTATGTGGGCCAATTAAAACGGGTTTACCCATCACTGCGGCTTCAATCAAATTTTGCCCGCCAAATGGTAATAAACTGCCACCTATGAGCGCCACATCACAAGCGGCATAATAGGTAAAAAGCTCGCCCATGCTGTCGCCTAAAATATATTGAGTGTGCTCATCTATCTTAGTATTTGAGTGATTAGTATTTAAGTTTGAACGCTTTTGATAGTTTAAGCCGCGCTGTTGCAAAAGCGCCTCTACATCGTTAAAGCGCTGTGGATGGCGCGGGACAATAATGGTGATTAAGTCAGCAATACTTGCTACTGCATCTAAAATAATCGCCTCTTCGCCATCGCGGGTGCTAGCAGCGAGTAACACTTTACGATTTACACCGATTAAAGCCCGCAGATGTTCACCTTCTACAAAAGCTTCTTGAGGAGGCTGTACATCAAACTTTAAATTGCCAGTGACAGTTAAATGATTTGCACCAAGTTTCTGTAAACGCGCGGCATCTTCTAGCGTTTGCACTGCGATAGCAGATAAATTTTGTAAGCCTTCGTTCACCAAACGCCCTAATTTGGCATAACCAATGGCGGATTTTTCAGATAACCGCGCATTTACTAGTAAGATTGGAATATTTTCCCGCTTGCAACCAGCAATCAAATTAAACCAAAGTTCGGTTTCCATCAGAATGCCAATCACCGGCTTAAAATGGTTTAAAAAACGTTTTACGGCAAATGGCACATCATAGGGTAGATAAACACTACTGATGGTATTACCAAATAGTTGCTCGCTGGTAGCGCGGCCAGTGGTCGTCGTATGCGTCAATAAAATTTGGTGTTGAGGATATTGTTGAAACAATGCTTTCACTAAAGGCGCTGCCGCACGCGTTTCACCTACTGAAACACAATGCAACCAAATCACTGGTTTGATTATCTTACTTGTACTTATGTTGGTTTTGCTTATCTCAGTTAAGTGCAGATTATTTTTAGCGTAAAAACCATAACGCTCATGCCAATGTTGTAAATATTCGGGTTGCTTGCGCCCACGCCACCATAATTTTAGTGGCGTGAATGGCAAGATTAAATAAAGCAAAAAAGTGTAAACGGTGCGCGTCATGTTGCTATTTTCGCACAAATTTTTTTGAGCCGAGCATTGGGATTTTTTTTGCCTACTTAGTCGCAAGCCAATGCCAGTATTGCTTGCCAGATTTGCAAGCAAAATCACACTTAAATTTGTAAATATATTGTAAGATATTTCTTAAAAACTTCTTGACCAAGCACCACTAAATGATTAAATTAGTAAAAAAAGCACAATATGTTGTGGTTAAGCAGTTTATTGTCATATTACTTAAACTTACTTGATTTACCGCATTATAAAAATATTGCTTATATTTAAATAAACAAAAATTCAGCCTGAGCTCATTCGGTTAGCATGAGATTTAGGCCTATTCATAAGGGAATAAACTCATGCTTAAAGCTGTAGAAACTGCGAAAACTCACGCTATTGAAGCCGCCGTGATTGAAAAAGAAATTCCCATACAGCCAGTGTCGCTTGATATTTGGGATAAAAAATATTGCCTAAAAACTAAAACAGGCGAGCTTGTAGACAAGAATATGGACGATTCTTACTCACGCGTCGCGCGTGCGTTGGCAGATGTTGAAGAAGCGCCAAAACGTGAAGAATGGCATGAAAAATTTCTATGGGCGTTGCGCCGTGGTGCGATTCCAGCAGGCCGTATTACCTCAAACGCAGGTGCGTTAGAGCATAAACCAGCCACTTCAACTATCAATTGCACCGTGTCAGGCGTCATTGAAGACAGCATGGATAACATCCTCGGTAAAGTGCATGAAGCAGGTTTAACGCTAAAAGCAGGCTGCGGTATCGGTTATGAGTTCTCTACATTGCGTCCAAAAGGCGCATTTGTAGCGGGTGCTGGCGCGTACACAAGCGGCCCATTAAGCTTTATGGATATCTACGACAAAATGTGTTTCACCGTATCTAGCGCGGGTGGCCGTCGTGGTGCGCAAATGGCAACCTTCGATATTTCACATCCTGATGTAATAGATTTCATCAAAGCGAAACGTGAAAACGGCCGTTTACGCCAATTTAACTTATCTTGCTTAATCACTAAAGAATTTATGGAAGCCGTAAAAGCGGATTCTGAGTGGAAACTTGCTTTCCCAGTGACTGAAAAAGAAGCGATTATTGATGGCTTAAATACTAACGATGTAACGCAAGTGGTATGGCGCGAGTGGCCAGTAAAAGGTAAATACTTAACGCAGGCGCATGGGATTGATGCTGGCAAAGTAGC
>JACMNP010000025.1 GCA_014378495.1 Methylotenera sp.
ATTTTTACCTGAGTCTTTTGCCAAGTAGAGTGCTGTATCTGCATTCTTCATGATTTCGTCTGCATCAATCTCTTGGCCTTGCGTTAGATACAAGCCTAGACTGCCCGTCACGCTGTGTTGCATAGACTGGATGTGATAGGGCATTGCTAAAGAAAATAACACTTTTTTAGCAATTATTTCAGCTTGCTCTACAGCTTTATTCATATTGGTACTAAGCCCACCAATCACTAATACAAACTCATCACCACCTAACCTCACCACGATATCTTCTGTTCTCACACAGCTTAATAATCTTTTAGAACAGGTAATTAATAGTTGGTCGCCTATGCTGTGACCCAAAGTGTCATTAACCAGTTTAAAGTTATCTAGATCTAAGAAAATAAACGCAAGATGTTGACTATTTTGTTCGCTATCTGATTGCAACCGTTGAATTTTTTCTATCAGCTGACGTCGGTTTGGTAAGTTGGTTAATGGGTCAAAGTAAGCAAGATCATGGATTTCATGTTCTGCTAATTTAAAACGTGTGAGGTCATGTAAGGTTTCTACAACGGCGATTAATTTACCATGTGCATCAAATACTGGAGCCGCTTCAAATTGCAGATAAAAACGTTGATCTTTTAAATTGTTAAGCCATGCTTCTGAAGAAAGCCCACCAGTAATAAAGTTAGTGGTTTTAACACCGCCATAATATTTTGTAATATCCAAAGACGAGTCAATTATAAAATCTGAAAGGCAAGGTCTAGCTTCTTTATAAAAGCCTCGCCAATGGCTTCTAGTGCCTATTACTTCAACGGCAGGCAGTTGAGTTAAAGTGGCGCAGGCATCGTTCCAGACGATGACCTCATGTTGTGGGTTAAGTACAAAAATTGCCTGTGTGGATGAGTTGACTAAACTCAAAGCGAGTTGACGTTGGTCTTCTACTAAAGCTTTAGCAGCCTCGCGCTCAGTTATATCTTCAACAATAGAACTTACACCGTACACTTGGCCAGTTTCATCGGTAAGTAGCGTATTGTTCCACTCACATACTATTAATTCACCATCTTTTCTGATGTTTTGATTGATACTGGTATTACCAAAATCATTGTGTACCTTCATTGAAACTTGAAAAGGCTGTTTCTTTATTTTTGATTCTGTAATCAAGCTAGACCAAATTTTATTCACTTGTTTACGTGCAGCCTCAACCACCAAAACTTCACCCTTGCGCCCTGAGATTTCTTGAGCGTTGTAACCAAACATGCTCTCAGCAGCGGGGTTCCATAAATTCACAGTAAAATCTAAATTCCACTCTATCATCGCGAGTGGAGATCTTTGAAACTGTAGCTGATTATGTGTGATTAATTTTTGCATCAATGCTTCGCGTTTATCTGCGCTGTGCTTGATGTAAATGTTTTCGATGAGTTTTTTTGCAGAATGGTTAATAAAGAATACTGCAAAAATTAAAAATAGAATCAGCATCTGTGCAGCAGAAGATGAATAAAGCTGATGGGTAATGAAGAATTTGATCAGTAATGGAGACCAGATTGCAGTCATAAAAAGTATGGAAGAAATTATATCTAACGCCATTAAAAGTAATACAGCTACTGTGAGACCACTTAAGGCATAAAAAAGTAGATTTAGCTAAAGATAAGAGTTCGGCATAAATAATAGCCATCCTGCCATGCCCCAGCTAAGCCCACCTGTGAAAGCGCTTAATCGATAGCAGTAAAGCCAAATTTTAGGAGAATAGAATGAACTGGGATTTCTTTTTAAATCATTTGTACTATCGTTGCTTGATTCAGCTTGATTCAGCTTGATTCAGCTTGATTCAGCTTGATGTTTTGTATAGCTTAAAACTAAATAATACCTTGTGATGTAAACTGCGGTAAGTGGTAGTAACCACTTCAAAATATCATTAATCGGCATTACATTTAAAAACTGAATGGACAATACTACCGCTAGGCAATAGCCAAAAATTAGGTGTTTTTTATTACTTGTTAACAGTAGATTAATACGCTCATTCAGAATGGTATTAGCATCTTCAGGAGTGTGTTTTCTATAAGCTTCTATAAGTCTTAACATTGGCATAAGAGAGCCTTTACATTTTAATGATTAGTGTTATTCATCGTGTATTGGCACAAATGTAACTAGTTGTAACTAGTTTTAACTATTTTACGCCTTGTTGATACAAATAAGTTAATTAGTCCATAACTTAATTATGGTGACTAGAATCTGCACGGTAATTTAACGACAATCAAACACGCATGTTAAAATTACAGGTATATGAACGTAAAAATGCCTGTAAGCCCTAATTCTGTTAGTTCGACTACGCCTGCCAAAATAAAAAATGCATTGCAAAGCTGTATGCTTGCTGATAGATATGCGCTAATTCGCAAATTAAGAGACGTCGATAATTTACAAAAGTTAACAGATGAGAAATCTTTAACAAATGCACAGCGTTTATTAAATGAGATTTTGCAAAAAGTACGCACCTCACAAGCCAAATACGCTGCTCGCTTAGCCAATCTACCTAAGCCTGAATATCCGCCAGAGCTGCCTGTGAGCGGTAAAAAAGACGAAATTGCTGCGGCAATCTCTAAAAATCAAGTAGTCATTATCTGTGGCGAAACAGGTTCTGGTAAAACCACACAAATCCCTAAAGTATGTTTGGAACTTGGGCGTGGTGTTTCGGGTTTAATTGGTCATACGCAACCGCGGCGCATTGCAGCGCGCTCAGTGGCGTCACGTATCGCGCAAGAACTACTGAGCCCACTAGGCGAAGTGGTAGGTTTTAAGGTGCGTTTTAACGATAAGCTTTCTGAATCAAGCTATATCAAACTGATGACAGATGGTATCTTGCTGGCAGAAACGCAGGGTGATAAATTTCTGAATGCTTATGACACCATCATTATTGATGAGGCGCACGAGCGCAGCTTAAATATTGATTTTCTACTCGGATATCTCAAGCAATTATTACCAAAACGTCCAGATTTAAAGATTATCGTCACCTCTGCAACGATTGATGCAGATAGATTCTCACAACACTTTAACGGCGCCCCAGTGATTGAGGTTTCAGGCCGCACTTATCCAGTAGAAATCCGTTATCGCCCACTAGGCAAAGCAGGCTTCAGAGCGAGAGAAGTCGCAGAAGCTGACAATGCTCAGTTTGATATGGATGACGATACAGACCTTATGTCTGAAAACCTTTTGGGCATTCCCCGTAAAGCTAAAACTGAAGCGCGTTGGTTAGAGGAAGATGACGAAGAAGAAGCGATTGAAGAGGCGATTTTAGACGCAGCAGATGATTTGTTACGTCAGGGTGACGGCGATATTTTGGTATTTTTGCCAGGTGAGCGTGAGATTCGCGATACCGCTGAACATTTAAGAAAGTACCAAGGCCGTTCTACCAAATTAAAACATATTGAAGTGTTACCGCTATTCGCACGTTTGAGTATTGAAGACCAGCAAAAAATATTCAGGCCGCATAGTTCGCGCCGTATCGTACTGGCGACTAACGTTGCAGAAACCTCACTCACTGTTCCAGGCATCAAGTACGTGATTGATGCAGGTTTGGCACGCATGAATCGTTACAGCACCCGCGCCAAAGTAGAGCAGTTGCAGATAGAAAAAATTAGCCAAGCTGCCGCTAAGCAGCGCTCAGGCCGTTGTGGGCGTGTATCAAGCGGTATTTGCATTCGCTTGTATTCTGAAGATGATTTTAATGGTAGACCTGAATTTACTGAACCAGAAATTCTGCGTAGCTCATTAGCCAGTGTTATTTTACGCATGGCCGCTTTGCGTTTAGGTGATGTGACTGAGTTCCCGTTTATCGAAGCGCCTTCATCACGCTTAGTGACCGATGGTTATCAACTCTTACAAGAGTTAGGCGCAGTCGATAGCCGACGCCAAATTACAGAAACTGGCTTGCAGTTGGCAAAACTGCCTTTGGACCCGCGCGTAGGTCGTATGATTTTAGCGGCTAAACGTGAGAGTTGCTTAAACGAAATTTTAATTATCGCCAGTGTATTAAGCATACAAGATCCGCGTGAACGCCCAATGGATAAGCGTGAGGCTGCTGACAACGCACATGCTAAGTTTGCAGGAGAAGGCTCAGACTTTATGAGCTACCTCAAACTTTGGGATTTTTTTGATAATGCGCTCAAAACTAAAAAATCTAATAAAGATTTACTTAACCAATGCCACAGTAATTTCTTATCATTTTTACGCTTAAAAGAATGGCGCGAGTTGCATGGTCAAATCAAGCAGATTACTGATGAGATGGATTTTAAGCTCAACGATAAAGAAGCTAGTTTTGAACAGATTCACAAAGCATTACTAGCGGGTTTATTAGGTAATATAGGATTTAAAGATAGTGACAATGACTCATATTCAGGTGCGCGAGGTATTCGCTTTCATGTAGCACCTGGCTCTTGCCTCAAGAAAACACGTCCGAAATGGGTGATTGCAGCTGAGTTGGTGGATACCACCAAACTTTATGCACGCTGTGTCGCCAAGATAGAGCCAGATTGGATAGAGCCACTAGCACGTGGCTTAACAGAGAGCCAATATTCAGACCCGCGCTGGGATAGAAAAATGGGCATGGTGAATGCTTGGGAGCGCGTTTCTTTATATGGTTTAACCATTATCCCAAAGCGTCGTGTTCATTATGGGCCAATTAACCCTGCAGAATCGCGTGAGATATTTATTCGCGAAGCACTGGCAAATTGTGAGTTCGATACCAGAGCGGCATTTTTCACTGCAAATGAGCGCTTGATTGCAGAAGTTGAAGAGTTGGAGCATAAAGCGCGTCGCCAAGACGTGCTGGTAGACGAGCATCAATTATTTGCCTTTTATGATGCCAAAATCCCCGCAGATATTTTTCAAGCAGCAACTTTTGAAAAGTGGCGCGAAACAGCCGAAAAAGAGAACCCTCGATTATTGTATCTGACGCGTGATGACCTCATGCGCCATGGCGCAGATGCAATTACAGCCGTACAGTTTCCAGAAAAAATCATATTAGATGGCGTAGAAACTAATTTGAAATACAGATTTGAACCTGGGCATGTATTGGATGGCGTAACGGCGACTATTCCCCTAGCTTTATTGAATCAGCTAAATGCCACACAAACTGAATGGTTAGTACCAGGCATGCTGCGTGAAAAACTAACTTATCTAATCAAGGCGTTACCCAAGACTTTCCGTCGTGTGTGTGTGCCAGTGCCAGAATTTGTTACAGTTTTTTTAGAGCATAACAAAGTAGGCCAGGGAGAAATTGAAAAGAGTGCCATCAAACAAGTATTAGCATCGCATATCCAACGTGTAACCACGCTAAAAATATCGGTTGACGATTGGACCGAAGAAACGCCAGCGCATTTATTAATGAATTTTAGTGTGATAGATGACGCAGGGCGAGAGCTAGCCATGGGTCGCGATTGGATCGCACTTAAAAAGCAACTCGGTTCGGCAGCGCAACTTACTTTTAGAAATACATCCCCAGACATTGAAAAAACGGGTTTAAAACAGTGGGATTTTGGCGATTTACCGCAAACCTTGAGTTTTGAGCGCGATGGTTTGAAAGTCACGGGTTATCCCGCACTTGAAGATAACATTGACACTGTTTCTGTTAAATTATTTGATACTGAATATGAGGCAGGTGTAAATCATCGTAAAGGTGTTTGCCGACTCATGCGCTTTGAGTTAAAAGAACAGGTGAAGCAACTAGAAAAAAGCCTGCCTAATTTTAATCAATACGCACTTACTTTAAGAAACATCATGTCGCCTGAAGATTTACGAGAAGATATGGTGACTGCGATTGCAGATCGCGCTTTTATCGGTGAGGATGATTTACCGCGTAGTAATGCTGATTTTATGAAATTAAAAGCTAGAGCTCGCACACGTTTGCCTGCGGTTACACAAGCGATTGTAAGGCAAGTACAGGCAGTTGCGACTGAGTATCAGCTACTAACGCTTGTACAGGTTAAAATGCCCGCTACAGTGAATCGTTTAAAGCGTGATGTTGAACAGCAGCTAGGATTATTAGTGTACAAAAATTGCTTTACGCGAACACCGTGGGAGCACTTGCAGCATGTACCACGCTATTTAAAAGCGTTAAGATTAAGAATTGAAAAGCAGCCTGCCAACCCTGACCGTGATGGTAAGAATGCGGCTAGCGTAGGCTTATTATGGCAAAAATGGCATGATACAGTTGAAAAACAACAAAAGCTGTATAAACAAAGCATAGATTTAATGAACTTTAGGTGGTTAATTGAGGAGCTTAGGGTTTCTCTGTTTGCTCAAGAACTTAAAACGCCATTTCCAATCTCCATTAAACGCCTTGAAAAAACTTGGCAAGAAATACATCACTAAAACTCCATGGCATTAGATCAATCTACTGAACATACATTTGACGACTTTCTACTATCTCCGCGTGGAGATAAGTTCATTCGCATCAAGATTAGTCGCAATACGCTAATTGCCGTCATTGGCTCATTATTACTACATGCCTTGATTTTGTTTTTAATCGTGCCACATATTCCGCTCAATAGTGCATCACCGCCACCGACTTCTATTGAAGTGAGCTTGGCTCCACCAAAGCAGGCTGAAAAAGCAATAGAACAACCTTTACCAGAACCTGAGCCCGAGAAGCCTATAGAGCCACCACCTAAGGTCGTCAAAACTACGCCTAAAGTGATGACGCAAAAACCTAGTCGGAACACTAAACCTTCGTTTACAGTGCCTGATGTAGTTGCGACACAGAAACCTACTCCTGATGTTGTAACCCCGACTAAAGACGCACCGACTGACATGATGGCATACGTGAATCAGCAAAGGGCAAAACGACAGGCTTCAGAAAGTGATGCCGCTAAACAGAATGCAGATGCCGTTGCGCGCGAAGTTGGGCTGACCGATGAGCAAAAAAGAGACGAAAGAATCAAGAGTAACTTTCAAAATGGAACCAATGGCATTTTTGAAATTACCAGCTTAAATGGCCGCAATGCAACTTTCTCATTTCTTGGTTGGACCACTAGTTTAAGTAACGCAAAACGACAGTTTTTTGAAGTAGAAGCTAAGTCAGGGCAAGATGTAAGGTTACTGATGATTAAACGTATGATCAGCTTGATTCGAGAACATTACCAGGGTGATTTTGATTGGGATTCACATCGATTAGGTAAAGTGGTTAAGTTATCCGCACGCCCAGAAGATAGCGCAGGCTTGGAAGAATTTATCATGACAGAATTTTTTGGGCCTAATTACAAGAATTTATAATTGATTAACTACAACCTTCAACATAATATATTTGCGGTATCACCCCAATCCGCCAAGTAGTCACGATATTGCTAGCGTCTATTTCAAATATCAGACGCGCATTCGCTGGACTTTCGGGCGTTACAGTTAATATATGCCCACCTTCAATATATTTATGTGGTTGGCTTTCAATATGATTTGCATGCGCTTGCATCACTTTATCAGCGGTATCGCCCACCACAATATTGCCAGGCGCAACCAATGTTGGGTCAGTAACATCGTAGCGAACAAACTTAGCATCTTCGAGCATAAAGGCGATACCTTGGTGATTGCTTGGTAACGGATCAATGCTTAGGATGTAACAGGTGGCACCCATGGCTGGTTTGCTGGCATTAAGCGGCCGACCCCATGACATTCTTACCGATTCTTCATTATCACCAAATTTTGCTGGGCCAAATCCATAAAAGTTAATAACTGCTGCGTTGTATTCAGGCCTTTTAATAGGCTCTATTTCTGAAGAGATATTATTTTGCTGTGCTTTGGATTGTTTGTTACCTGCTGCAGGCAGATTTTTAGCTTGGTCGCAAGCAATTAACAGGACGCTGCTCAGTAATAAAAAAATAGCACCTGACAGTAATCGAGTTGTTTTAAATGACATGACAGTAAACCTAAAGTGTTATGTTGGTAGTTTAATCCGATTCGTTGATCATAAGTATTTGCGCCTATGATTTACTCTTGTTTTTTGCGAAATGCCCACCAGCCAGCAATTGCAGTAAAAGTTACCACAATACATACAATCGTTAAAAATCCCTCAGAACTTTGGGCTAATGGTATACCGCCGACGTTCATGCCAAGTAAGCCGGCAATAATGTTTATTGGCAGTGCCAATACGGTCACAATAGTGAGCGTAAATAAACTACGATTCGTCTGTTCGCTTACTTGTGCGGCCATTTCTTCTTGTAATAATTTAATACGTTCTTGTAATGCTGTGAGGTCGGTAATGACCAAAGCAAACTCCTCCGTAGATTGTCTTAATTCATCAATATCGTATTCATTGATCCAAGCAGGTGATTGATGTAAAAAGCGAAATAATGCGGCAGGTTCTGGCGCTAATAAGCGTTGTAACCTCACTAATACACGCCTTAATTTACCAAGCTCAGCTCTTTTTTCTTGTAGTGATCCGACTAATAGCTCGTCTTCAATTTTATCTACTTGCAGCGTAGCATCACGCACGATTTTTACTAAGACATCGCCTTGGTCGTGCATTAGATGAGTCAGTAAAGAAGTTGAGGAATTAAATCTTTCACCAGCTTTTACCGCAACTCTTAATTGGTCAATCGAGCGTAAAGGATGACTACGCGCACTGATGACTGCACGTTGGTTAACGCTCATCCATAAGGTTGCAATTTCTGATGGATCGAATGAAAATTTAAATGCAACATCATTGATGACAGCGATTAAATTGTCTGCAGTATCTTCAATTCTGGTTGAGCGCGAGCCATCGCTCAGTGTTTCAAAAAACTCCTCTGGTAAACTTAGATTGGCGCGCATCCACTTTTCTGTATTGGCGGGTACTAAATTAAAGTGTAGCCAAATAAATTCTTGGTTGTTATTTGGTGGTTGATTTAACCACGCCATAGCCTCATGCGCTTCTAATGCTTTACCTGCAGCGTCGGGAGAAAATAAAAAGCCGCAAATGAGCCCGCTGTTGTCTGGGGTAATTGATGATAGTTTCATAAACTTTACTGAGTCTTAGTTTTTAATTGAATAGCTGGTATTAATGGCTACCTACTGGAAGTGTGAGTATAGGGCCAGAATCACTTTTGCTTATAAGTTCTAGTCTTGATAGTTCCATCAGCAACGAAAAGGTAGACTTGGTCGCTTGATCGGTATCATCAATATAAAACCAACAACCTTTATATTGCACTGCCACATGTGCATTCACTGGCTTAACAGTGGCAGTGCTCGATTTCACATGAAACAAGCCACTGGTCACTTGCTGCCAGTTAAATTTAGCGCCAGCATTATCATGTGTGATAGTAACAAGGCCTTGTGATTCATGTATAGCAGGAATATCAATTCCTTGTGAGACAAAATACATGGCTTGTAACAAAGAACGAGTTTCTAAATCAATGTTTGCAACACCATCAGCAGGATAGGTTGACGCAAAGGGGTTGAGCGCTTCTTGGGTAATGATATATTTTGTGAGGCCCTGCTGTAGATGAAATAATTTTTGGGCACTCAGCATCTCTGCTGATGTAAGTGATTGTGGGTTCACTAATAATACTGGTTGTGCAGTCTTTTTTAGCAGAGACCACTTAGTACCAACCTTATTAAGCTTATATTCATAACCATTTTTAGCTGCATCTAATAGGTCTGTAGCTTTCACTTGGTTTAACGCCAACTCACTACCTATTATTTCTTCTTTATCTTCTATTGAAAAAACAATGTCGCCACGGTCTTGCAGGGTTTGTAATGCTTTTATACCAGTCAAAAAATCTTCATAAATAGGCGCCTCGGTGGGTGTTGGACCGCTAGCACTTTGTGCATTGGACACCCAGTTAAGGTTTTCTAAATAAAGCCTAAATACAGTAGAAATTGGCCATGTAGTTTTAGTAAGGTAAATAATGCCATCAAGCGGAATAGGCGTAAATAACTTACGCGTAAACTCTTGGTCATCAAGTGGGGTCAAGCTAAAAGTAGGGCGGTCAGCACCACTCACTTGTGCTTGCGGCAACAGGTTGGTTAGCCTTGCGTTGTTATCGCTGCCCGCTACAAAAAATGGTATTAATGCAAAGCTTTGTGAGCGTTCAAATTGTGCAGCTATTGCTGATACGGCTAAGCTACTTGGTGTATCGGTATAGCGTAATCGAACAATGTTAAGCAATAACTGTTGCTCAGTAGTCGCTTTTACAGTTTCATTATATTGCAGACGTGTTTGCTCTAAAGATAAGGGGCCAAATGTCGAGCAACCAGTGATCGTATTAAAAGCGACTATTAAACTGATGTAGCAAAATGTTTTGTAAGAAGGCTTTACTTTATCTTTTAATATTTTATTTTTTACCATGATGTCTATTAGTGTGATTGTGCCCATTGCATTGATATTGAACATATATTTCAGATTAAAATTAAGCGAAGAAAAACAAAGAAAAGCAAAATAAGAAAAGGCAACTTAGCTCATTATTCAGCCAAGTTGCCTCTTTATTTCATATTCTAAATAGATGAATATTTAGAATATATGTGAAAACAGCCAATATAAAGAGCCAGATAACAGCATCGCCATTGGCAGTGTAAGTACCCATGCCATTAATAAATTGCGAATAGTCGACATTTGTAAGCCGGATTTATTGGCTGCCATAGTGCCAGCCACCCCAGACGAAAGTACATGAGTAGTAGAAACGGGCAAACCATAGACATCAGCCGCACCTATCATTGTCATGGCAACTAGTTCAGCAGATGCACCTTGTGCATAAGTAAGGTGTGTTTTACCTATTTTCTCACCAACTGTGATAACAATTCTTTTCCAGCCAACCATCGTACCTAATCCTAAAGCAATTGCCACGGCGACTTTGACCCATAATGGAATAAACTTAGTTGCGCCATCTAGTGATTTTTTAAATGCGCTCACATTGGCTTTAGTGTCAGCATCTAACTCAACTGACTTATCTTTATCTAATAATCTAATCGCCTCAGAAGCTAGATACATATCGTTTCGTACGTTACCTACTGTTTCATTTGGTACTCTGGCAAATGTGCCATGTTCTTTAATTTGCGCTCCGATACTGCCAGTAATGGTTGCAAGCGCTGGTAAAACTTCAGGTTTAACTACTTTAGTGCGGATATATTCTGATAATGCTAACCGTGAGTTTTCAGGTGCTGTACCGGGCGCTACTTTAATTAAAGAGGCTTGCGTCACTTGTGCTACTGCCACAAATTGTATCATTTCATTCACTGGCATGGCCCGATTCAATGCGTAAGCCATAGGTACTGTCCCTACTAAAATCAGCATGATGAGCCCCATCCCTTTTTGGCCATCATTTGAGCCATGCGCGAACGAAACACCAGTGCACGTTAAAATTAACAAACCACGAATCCAGATAGGCGGTGGTTTATTACCTTTTGGCTCGCTGTAGAGTTCTTTATTTTTGATTAAAGTTTTTAATAACAATAAAAGCAAGCCCGCAACAAAAAAACCTATCATCGGTGAAAGCAGTAATGAGTAACCAATTTTTGTGGCCTGTGCCCAATCTACACCACTAGTGCCATCGCGACCATGCATGAGCGCGTTAGCAACGCCAACGCCAATGATTGAACCAATAAGTGTATGTGATGAAGAGGCTGGTAGCCCTAGTAGCCACGTGCCCAAGTTCCAAATAATAGCGGCAATCAATAAGGCAAATACCATTGCAAAACCTGAGCCTGAACCTACTTGTAAAATCAACTCAACTGGCAACAGTGAAATAATACCAAACGCCACCGCACCACTTGAAAAAAGTACGCCAAGGAAGTTAAAAAAACCTGACCAAACTACTGCAACGTTGGGCGGTAGTGAATGTGTATAAATCACTGTCGCAACTGCATTGGCCGTATCGTGAAAACCATTTACAAACTCAAAAGCTAGGGCAATGACTAAGGCAACGCCAAGTAGTATAAACGGTAAGTAAGTGGTTGTTTTTACTCCTGTGTCACTCACGTCATGCATCAGACTAAACGCGGTGTATAACAAACCGCCCACTAATAAGCCAATAAAGATAATGGCAGTAATGATAGTTGGTTTATTTTCTAAATTGGGTCGAGAGGAGGGTGCTAATGATGCATTAGCGCTACTGATACTCATGATGAATTATTCCTTAACGTAAATGTAATAAATGCATTATTAATGGAAAATGTTGCAGATAGTTGACAATTAAATGACGTGAGTTATTGATGATTCAACGCTGCGTTTTATCAATAAATATCAGGCACAAATAAGTCTTTAGGTACTGGTTGGCGCACATAATCATCGTGATGTTCACGCTGTGGCAACTCTATCAAAGGCTTTTTAATTTCTTCATAGGTCATTTGATTCAGTAGGTGATGAATACAATTAAGTCGCGCTTTTTTCTTATCAACAGCCTCAATCACCCACCATGGGGCTTCAGTGATGTGTGTGCGTTCGAGCATGACTTCTTTGGCTTTAGTGTATTGCTCCCAGCGCCGACGAGACTCTAAATCCATCGGGCTGAGTTTCCACTGTTTGAGAGGATCGTGAATGCGACCTAAAAAGCGTAGATGTTGCTCTTCATCAGAAATTGAAAACCAATATTTGATGACTTGAATACCCGAGCGCACCAGCATTCGTTCAAAGTCAGGCACGGAGCGGAAAAATTCTTCATATTGCTCATCGTCACAAAACCCCATGACGCGCTCAACACCGGCACGGTTGTACCAACTACGATCAAACAACACCATTTCACCAGCTGCTGGTAAATGCGAAACATAACGCTGAAAATACCACTGCGTGCGCTCTCGCTCATTAGGTGCTGGTAAGGCAGCAACGCGGCAAATACGAGGGTTTAAACGCTGAGTGATACGCTTGATCACGCCACCTTTGCCAGCCGCATCGCGACCTTCAAAGATAATGACGACTTTGTGCCCAGTCGCAGCAACCCAGTCTTGTAATTTAACTAGTTCGGCTTGTAATCGAAATAGCTCACGAAAATAAGTACGACGATACTCTTTTTGATTTTCAGCTTTATTGGTATTACTTTCGTTATTTAAATCTTCACTATTAGAATGTTCATCCGCGCCATCTAAAAACTCCATGCCGGGAATATTTTCGTATGCACGATCTTCCAGTTCTAATTCAAGCTCTTCATCGTAGCTATCAATCAAGTCATTATGGATACGTTGAATTATTTCTGCGTCATCTAAGCTCATTACCACTCCAATCTTGATTATCTATTTATCAAGATTAGAGTTCTTTTATGACATTCTTGTGACAGCTTTGTGCTTTTAAAACTTGATTCAATGAAGCTTGATTAAAACTGCATCAGTGCTTTTCTAATCTCAGTTTCATCTAAACCTTTACCAATAATCACAATACGTGAAATCGGCTCATCTTCATCCCAGCCAGTTAATAAGGTTGGTGGATAAGGCGTGAAATGCACTGCATGAATCGCTAAAGGTGCAGCTTGGTCTTCTGCATGAATAATGCCTTTTAGGCGCAATAGATTTTTGCCATAGGTTTGACAAAACCATAACAAATGCGGTTTTAATTGTGCCCAATTAAGTGGTTTTGGCATGAATACGGTAAAGGTCACAATGTCATCATAATGTGTTTTTTGTGGAAGTGTTCCTTTGGGTAATTTGGCTTTTAATGGTGCTCTTAACCAGCGCTGTGGCTCAGGTTGCTTAGTAGCAATGTCAAATAAACCGATGTCAATCACGTAACTTGGGTCTAACTCACCATGAGTGATTGTATGTTGCGTAGCACTTGGGTTAATGGCAATGAGTTTTTCTTTTAAAGTAGCAATTTGCGTTGCGCTAGCCAAATCTGTTTTGGTCAGCACTAATACATCTGCTACAGCCACTTGTTTTAAGGCTTCTACGTTATCTTCAATTTGCTGTAAGCCATAAACACTGTCTATCGTGACCACCACAGCGTCTAATCGATAAGTGGATTCTATAACAGGTTCATTCATTAAATTAGCCAGTATCGGACCAGGGTCGGCCATGCCTGTAGTTTCAATGACTAGGCGTTTAAATTCAGGAATTGCTTGTAATGCGCGTTTGAAAAAAAGATCACGCATGGTATCTGCAAGTTCATTTTTTAGCGTGCAACACAAGCAACCTGAGCTTAGTAGTACAGTATTATCAGCAATATGCTCGTTCTCAATATTTTGCGCTAAATTACTATTTGCGAAAATCTGGTCTAACCCGGCATCGCCTAACTCGTTGATAATAATGGCGGTGTCGCGCATTGCAGGGTCATGCAATAGTTTATTCAAAAGTGTAGTCTTACCACTACCTAAAAAGCCAGTAAGCAGGGTGACAGGAATGCGTTTATCCATGGGTATTGATTACTTTGAAAATGAACAGTTAATATAGAATATAGATTAATATTTGATTTAGCTGAATAAATTGGATTAAGTATTTTCTTCTGTTAAGTCTTCGATTGTTGCAGAATGGTCATGCTGATTTCATGCTGGAAAAGGGTCAGAAAATAGTTTCCAAGTTTCCATATTGGGGCTTTTTAGTGTTTTTGTAAAAGCGCCAGACATTTCTTTAGCTGTTAATAAACATTGATCAAAAGCTGCAATAAGCGCGGCTTTATCCATATCCTTGCCAATGAGTACAAGCTCTTGTTGCCTATCGCCGAAAGGTTCTTGCCAGCGAGCCGTAATCATAGCGAGTTGCTCTGGTTCTTTAGGCCAATAGACATTTGGCGTTGCCGCCCACCAAAAGCCAGCTAATTCGTTACGCGAAATCGCGCCAGCTTGAGACCAGTTACCGCAGTATTCTGGTCGTGTGGCTAACCAAAAATTACCTTTAGAACGTATCACGCCTGCCCATTCCTTACCGAACCAATCCCACAGGCGCTGTGGATGAAAAGGTTTACGCGCGCGATAAACAAAGCTAGAAATTCCATACTCTTCAGTTTCTGGAATATGTTCGCCGCGCAACTCTTTAAGCCAACCTGGTGCGTCTTGTGCAGCTTCAAAATCAAAACGCCTGGTATTCATTACTCGATCTAAATTCACTTTACCGAAAGTGCTATGTACAATATCGGCCCGTGGATTAAGCTTATGAAGTATGCTTTCTAGCTGTCTTATTTCAGCTTTAGACATTAAATCTGTTTTGTTTAGCACCAACACATCACAAAATTCAATCTGTTCTATCAGTAAATCCACCACTGTGCGATTGTCTTCATCACCCATAGATTCGCCGCGGTCAGCGATAAATTCAAGTGAGTAATACTCATGCAAAAAATTATAGCCATCTACCACTGTGACCATCGTATCTAGCTGGGCGATGTCAGATAAGCTTACTTCATTGTCATCTCGAAATGTGAAAGTCTCTGCGATGGGTAAGGGTTCTGAAATACCTGTTGATTCAATGAGCAAGTAATCAAAGCGATTCTCTTCTGCTAGTCTTTTAATTTCAATGAGCAAATCTTCACGTAGTGTGCAGAAGATACAGCCATTGCTCATTTCGATTAACTTTTCTTCAGAACGAGATAGCGCCGCGCCGCCATTAAGCACTAATTGCGCATCTATATTTACATCCGACATATCGTTGACGATAACTGCCACGCGTTTACCTTCGCGGTTGTTTAAAATATGATTAAGTAATGTTGTTTTGCCTGCACCTAAAAAGCCAGATATCACCGTAACAGGCATTTTTTTAATGATATTTTTCCTTGTTTGATTTGCCATTGCGTATCCTTGAGTAATATTAATTGCAACAAAGTTGCATAATATCTATTAAAGCCATATATTGCAACTTAGTTGCAATATATGGCTGCAAGGAGTTTATTTATCTTAGCAGATTTTTACACAGATACTTTAGTAAGTGACACGCTTATGAATGAATATTACAGGAGTGATTTATATCTGTAAGTTAGTTTTGGCAATCAGCGCATTTGCCTTTTATGTTGAGTTCAATCGAATCAACTGTAAAATGGGCTGGTATACTGCTCGAGAGTTTAGGGTGTACATCATCTAAGCAAAATATTTTCCCACACTGTCCACATTCAAAATGCGCATGCGAATGTTGATTAGTGGCTAGTTTGATAGATAATTTTTTTGCAGTAGAAATGGTGTTTTTTTCACTGTATTGAATGTGATTAGTAGTGCTGGCATTGAGCTGAAAACGCCATGCGCGATCTTCACCAGCAATTCTATGGATAATATTATGTTGCAATAACCAATCTAATACCCGATAAAGTGTCACACGATCGAAATTTTCAGGTAATTGTTTGAGTAAGTCTTGATGGGTTAACGGGTAATTGTTTTGTGTAAGTATCGACACCACTTCTAATCTAGAAGCGGTACTTTTTAAACCAGCTTGCTGAAAAATTAAATTTACTTGCTGGGGGCTAGATTGTTGAGAAGCTGGTTGTGCTGTATTCATGCTGTTTAGTTGAGTTTTTATAAAAAACTTAAAGTAGTTAATGAAAAAGTTGTTTAATTAATGGTTGTTAGTAGACCAGTGAAACATTAAAAATAGATTGTTAAGTGAATAATGAACGTATTTTTTGAAGAAGACGGTAGTTTTAAGATTGCCTCTATCATGACTGAAACTCAGGGTTCTATGCAAATAGAATCTGCGAGTGGTAAGCGTAGCAAAATTAAAACCAACAACGTATTACTGCGCGTTGAATTACCCTTGGCTGGTTTTATGGACGCCGCTAATAAAGAAGCTGAAACTCTAGAGATCAATTTTTTATGGGAATGCTGTAGTGGCAGTGATTTTGAACAAGAGTTTGGCTTTGAAGACTTTGCAAAAGAGTATTACGGACGTAATCCAACGCCAATAGAGGCGGCCGCGATCGTAATCAAGTTACACAGTGCGCCAGTTTATTTTAATCGCAAAGGTAAAGGTCGCTACAAAGCAGCACCAGCTGAAATATTAAAAGCGGCATTAGCTGGACTTGAGAAAAAGCGTTTGCTAGCTGAAAAAATGGCTGGTTTTGTTGTACAGCTAAAGTTGCACCAAATGCCTGATGAGTTGAAGCAAAAACTCGATATGTTGCTGTATGAGCCAGATAAGAATGCGATGGAATATAAAGTGCTAGATGCTGCTGCAAATGAACAGCATTTAAGCCATCTTAAATTATTGCAAGCTTGCGGCGCTATTCCTTCAGCGCATGATTTTCATCTAGGTGCTTTTTTGCGTGAGTATTTTGCAAAAGGTACTGATTTTATCGGTTTGGATTTTAATGCTGAAGAGATTACAGAGGTATTAGCTGACTTACATTTAGCCGATACAGAAGCATTTAGCATTGATGATAGTACCACTACTGAGATTGATGATGCCTTTTCAATCAAACGTTTATCCGATGACATTACACAGGTCGGTATTCACATTGCCGCACCGGCGCTTGGTATTGCTGTAGATAGTGCCGTGGATAAAGAGGTGATGCAGCGGCTTTCTACTGTTTACATGCCTGGCAATAAAATCACGATGCTGCCTGAATCAGCTATCCGGCCATTTAGCTTAGATGCAGGTAAAATCAAGCCAGTATTGTCGCTATATTTGCATGTAGCCGTAAATGCGAACGGTGATTTCAGCGTTACGCAGCGCGATACTAAAGTAGAGTTAATCAAGATCGCAGATAATCTGCGTCATGACACGCTAGAGCCATTTTTTAATGAAGCCACATTAGAGGCGGATAGTGGTCATCCATATTGGGAAAAACTTTTGTTTTTGTTTCACCTAGCCGAGTCACTTGAAAAAGCGCGAGGTAAGTATGACCCAACGAAACCTGCACAAATAGACCATAATTTTTATGTCAAAGACGGTATCGTTAGTATTGTTGGTCGGCGCCGCGGCTCGCCTATGGATAAGTTAGTAGCTGAATTGATGATAGAAGCAAATAACCAATGGGGTGCTTTATTAGCCGCACATGACGTACCAGGACTTTATCGCGCACAAACTGGCGGTAAAGTCTTTATGACGACTAAAGCTGAACCTCATCAGGGTTTGGGCGTTGCACAATATGCATGGAGTACTTCGCCGTTACGACGCGCGGTTGATTTAATTAACCAACGCCAGCTCATTAGCGTAGTACAAAACCTAGCGCCAGAATATCCAAAAAATAGTGAAGCCTTAACGATGCATATGCGTAATTTTGAGCAAACGCACAAAAACTACAACGAGTTTCAAACCCGTATGGAGCGCTATTGGTGCTTGCAATATATGATTCAAGAGGATATTAAAGAGTCACTAGCCACCGTTTGGCGTGAAAATCTAGTATGGTTGGATTGTGTGCCATACATGACTAAAGTGTATGGTTTGCCCGACCTTAAGCCAGGCACGCGGGTGCACTTACAAGTGCAAGAAGTAGATACTTTAATGATGGAGCTACGCACTAAGTTTTTAAATGTGATTGATGAGCCTGTTGCTTCAACTTCAGCGCTACCAGACATGGATTTAATTGAGAGCGAAAATGGCGATATTGAAACTTTAATTGAAACAAAGTCTGAAATCGATAATGCCAAAGAAAATAACGCCGAAGCCATTGAAGAAAGTATTCATACAGCTAAGACTGAAGATATGGTACAAGAAAGTAAAGTCGATTAATGTTTCGTGTCGCTAAACATCTAATGCGAGGACTATCCAATGTTGCACTCACCGATGCTGTCGATGTCAGTGAGTCTAATGGTATACGCTCATTGCATCTAGGCTCTGTCACTATTCAAAGTGCTATGCGCATTAGAGAACCATTTGCACTTGAGCTCACTTACACACGCGGCATGATGTGTTTTTTGTTGTTTTACTCAAATATTAAGCATGTTTTAGCGATTGGCCTTGGCGGTGGCTCAATCACTAAATACATTCATGCTTATTGTGCTGATATTACAAGCACAGTGATTGAGCTTAATCCTAAAATCATTCAAATTGCGCGCAGTCAGTTTTATGTCCCTGAAAATGATGAGCGATTAGAAATCATTGAGGGTGATGGGCTAAAATATTTGGCTGAACATAGTGATGCAAGCGACGTATTATTGATTGATGCGTTTGATAGCAACGGTATTCCACCAGACTTTTGCAGCCAAGATTTTTTTGATCAATGTGCAAATACCCTGACTAATAGTGGGATTTTAGTCATTAACTTATGGGGCAGTGATAAAAACTTTGACATATATTTACAACGTATAGAGCAAAGTTTTAGTGGTAATGTGTTGATTCTGCCGACAGGTAAACCTGGCAATATTGCAGTATTTGGCTTTAAACTAGAGCCTGTAGATTTGCGTATGACAAGCTTGCGTGATCGTGCAAAAGCGCTTGAAAAACACCACAAGATTGAATTTTTACAGTTCGTAGAAACATTAGCAGAGCATAACCCTAGCAGTAGTAATAGACTTTTTATGCACCGAAACTTAACAACCGAGTCTTAAATTTAGAGATTCTTAGCCGTAGAGGCTAAGTGATAAGGTCTTAACAACCATGCCTCAACTACTATAGCCCTTATATAGCCCTGAACAATGATAGTTTAATAATTAGCGATACGAATCATGACCCAAAACAATGTCCCAAACCGTTACTTTGCAACCTGCCCGCGTGGCTTAGAGCAACTTCTCGCTGACGAACTGATGCAAGTCGGTGCTAAATCTATTAAACCAACTGATGGTGGTGTAAGTTTTGATGGTGATTGGTCGGTCTGTTATGCCGCAAATTTACACTCGCGTATCGCTACACGCATTTTATGGCAAGTAGCCCGTGGCAAATATATCAATGAAGAAGATTTATTTGAAGCTGCCTATAAACTTAATTGGCCACAATGGTTTGATGTTAAGCATGATTTTATGGTGAAAGTGACTGGTGTTAAATGTCCACTTAAAAGCCTAGAATTCGCTACGTTGAAAATTAAAGACGCAGTGTGTGATAAGTTCAGGTTAGTGGTAGGTAGCCGTCCATATATAGACACTAAAACACCAGCGGTGCGTATTCATGCCTATTTAGCCGCTGAAGAGTATCAGTTTTACTTAGATACATCAGGCGCAGCGCTCTATCAGCGCGGTAATCGTGGCGCTAGTATAGAGGCGCCGCTACGTGAAAACTTAGCTGCAGGTATTTTAAAGCTGTCAGGCTGGCAAGTGGGGCAGCCAATATTAGACCCCATGTGTGGTAGTGGTACGTTTTTATTAGAAGCCGCAATGGTGGCCTTAGATATAGCACCTGGACATAAAAGAAGTTTTGGTTTTGAAACCCTTAAAAACTTTGAGCCGCAAGTTTGGAGTAGACTTAAAAATCAAGCTGCAAGTAAAGTGAAAGCTGTTTCGTTTCAAAAAATCTATGGCTCAGATGTAGACTTACGTGCAGTACGAATCGCTAAAAGTAATCTTGAGGAAGCAGGGTTGCTGGCAGCTGTCCAGCTTGCTCACGTAGATATTGTGAATGTAGTAGCCCCGGCTGATAGTGGTGTGCTGGTCGCTAATCCGCCTTATGGGGTGCGAATTGGTGAAGAGGATGCTTTGGCAGATTTATATCCGAAAATGGGTGAGGTGCTGAAACGAAAATTTGCTGGTTGGAATACTTATTTTTTGACCAATGATTTGACCATGCCTAAACTGATGCGCTTAACCCCAAGTAAGCGTACGCCCTTATATAATGGGCCATTAGAATGTCGTTTGTTTGAAATTAAAATGGTGGCTGGTAGCAATCGAAAGTAATTTAACGTTTATTGAATGACGATGACCGATACTCTAGAAAGTTTAAAACAAAAGTTACAACACTTTGTGGATGAGCGGGAGTGGGCGCAATTTCACTCACCTAAGAATCTAGCGATGGCCATGATTGTTGAAGCCGCTGAGCTTGTTGAACATTTTCAATGGGATACTGAAGCTGACAGTCATGTACTCACTGATGAGAGGCGCGAGCAAGTAGGGCAGGAACTTGCGGACACATTTGTCTATTTATTAAGAATATCGCAAGTACTAGATATTGATTTAATAGACGCTGCAAATAGAAAAATAGCGCTTAATGGATTAAAGTACCCCGTGGATAAAGCCCGTGGGAAAAATAATAAATACACGGATTATCAATAAGGTAATAAGTCATACTGATTAAAGTAATGATTATTCTAAGCATAAAAAAAGCCCAGTAAAACTGGGCTTTTTGCATTAACTTAAGTGTAAACGCATTATTTTAGTGCTGCTAAAGCTGCATCATAATTCGGTTCGTTTGCAATTTCACCTACTAATTCAACATATTTAACGGTATTCGTTTCGTCCAACACGATTACAGCGCGTGCTGCTAAACCTGCTAGTTTTGTTGATGACATCAATACGCCGTAGTTTTTCAAGAAATCATGGCCACGTAAAGTAGATAGATTCGCTACGTTTTCTAAACCTTCAGCAGCACAAAAACGCGTTTGTGCAAATGGTAAGTCAGCTGAAATATTCAAAACTACAGTGTTCTCGATGCTGCTAGCATGCTTATTAAAAGCACGAACAGACATTGCGCAGGTTGGTGTATCAATGCTTGGGAATATGTTCAATACTTTACGTTTGCCAGCATAGCTTTCTAAAGTGACATCTTGCATTGCTTTATCAACAAGAGTGAACGCTGGGGCTTTGCTGCCAACTGTAGGAAATGTGCCTGAGATTTCAACTGGATTACCTTTTAAGGTGACTGGATTTGCCATGATTACTTCCTTTTAAATAGCGTTATTAAGCTTAAAGCATTTTATCTTTAACTTATATATCATAAAACAAAAACGCCCGATTTGCATCGGGCGTTTTGTAAACATTCGCTAAATTAACGCTTAATTTTTTTATTTAAAAGTTTTTAGGCTAATAAGTTTTCACTTAAATAACCAATGGTCATGGTTTGATTGTGCAATACGCTATCATTAGTATCTGGTCGTGGTGCGAATTCACCATAAGAGTAAAATCCAGTTAACATCGTTTGTGGTCCTAAGATTTGTTGAACCAGTTTCACTTCATCAGCCACTTGGGCCGCCATTACGCCCTTGCGACCTACACAACTGACGCATACTGCTAAGCCAGTTTGTCCTGTACTTGTGTGGTCAGCTACCAAATGGGCCGCATCGCCAGCCCCTTCAACAAGCCTGTCATGGGTGGCTTGGCAAAAGCGCACAGTGCCGCCTTCTTCAACGTTCCCCGCAAAGGTTAAGCTGTTACTTGCGCTATCAATCGCTAACACCGTACGAATTTTTTCAATATCGCGACGTCCTTCTTCAATAATCGCAAATGGGAAGTTTAGCCCACTCCCTGGTAAACTTTTAGAAGCGTGCTCGCCTATGTACATTTTGTATAATGGTAATGCTGGTTTGCCATCTAATTCTAATACTACGTTCTTATCAGACTTGGTAACTTTACGTGGTGGTCCATAAGGCTTCCAACCACGGCCAACACCAGTAGCGGCTATTAAATGATTACCGTACAGACCAACAGCAATCACTAAGCCATCAGAAACAGTTTCATTAAATAATTGTACGGTTCTTGTAAAACCAAAGCCATCACCCGCCATACCACCCATGACTGGAATCTCGCCTAGTACGCTTTTGAAACCTTCTAGCAGCTCGGAGCCATTCACGTTTAAGCCGTCCGAATATACTAATACCGCTTTTAAGCTATCTGCTTTTAATTGGTTGGCTAAACCTATTGCTGTTTCATAAGAGTTTTGCATGCCATTCATTTTAGTATGTGTGACACGTTGTACCGTTTTTTCCCACAAAATTGCCGTAATCTGTAAGCTATCATCGAATACACCAGCAGCCGTAATTTCGCCAGACGTGGAGCAACCGATGATTTGGGCTGTAGGATAACGTGCCTTTAATGTGGCTTGTAACTTAGACTCTCCAAATCTTTTTACAGAACCAAATACCAATACCAAACTTGCGGTGGGTAGAGGAGAGGTAGACGACAGATCTTTTAATGACATCTTAGCTGTTAACGATTCTTGTCTTACTATCATATAATCCCCTTAGATTCTGGCTTGAAACTCAAGCGCGGTAACAATTTTCTTAGTAATTTATTACTAATTGTATTATTTTGTAATTAATTGTAATTATTTATTATAAACTACCCATAAGGGTGATTGAAATAAATATATTAGATTTTTCAATTATTTAAATAATATAGTAAATAGTGTTGCTAAATAAGTAAGACTGTATATAAAATAAGGCATAAGAACAATGTTTCAAATTGTGTCAGAATGTCATAGCACAAAAATTATAAGGGAGCTTGCTGGTGAACCAAGAAAAGCCAAGTCAAGAAATGCTGAATCAAGTTGAACTTAGTCAAAAAAAGTTGAATGAGAAATTGACTCTGGAACAGTTAACTACCGTTAAAGTAATGGTTATTGATGATAGTAATACCATACGCCGAAGTGCTGAGATATTTCTTAAAGCCTCAGGCTGTGAAGTAATTTTAGCTGAAGATGGATTTGATGCTCTCGCTAAGATATCGAACGAACATCCCGATTTAATTTTTGTAGACATTATGATGCCTAGACTTGATGGCTATCAAACTTGCTCACTTATCAAAAGAAACGCCCGCTACAAGACCACGCCAGTGATTATGCTTTCTAGCAAAGATGGCTTGTTTGATCGTGCGCGTGGTCGCATGGTAGGCTCTGACCAATACTTAACTAAACCTTTTACACAAGAAACCCTAATAGATGCCGTGCAGACCTATGCTTTGCAAGGCAAAAATAACGCAGAAGAGGCAGAATAAAAATGGCAATACAAACAATATTAGTAGTAGATGACTCAGCTACGGATCGCTTTTTTCTAACTGAATTACTGGAAACAGCAGGCTTTCAGGTAACAGGTGCTGAAAGTGGTGAAGAATGCTTAGCTAAAGTAGCGTCTAGCCCGCCAGACATGGTGTTAATGGATGTGGTGATGCCAGGATTAACTGGTTTTCAAGTAACAAGAATGCTCACTAAAGATGCTAGCACAGCTGGTATTCCAGTCATTTTATGTACAGGTAAATCACAAGCCACTGATCTAGCTTGGGCACTTAAAATGGGTGCTAAAGCTTGCGTGACTAAGCCGGTAGTTGGTACAGAATTATTAGCGATTATTAAAACGTTGGGTTAATTAATTAACCGCAATTAACTACAATATGAATAATGAATGATTAAATAATCGTGGCTAAGACCTCAAATTTACGTGAATTTCAAGAAGCGATTCTTTTAAAGTTGAAAGAGGCTGCATCGCAAGGCGATGTAGTCTCTACGTCTCGTTTAGGGGTAACCGTAGGTACAAAAAAAGTACTCATCAATTTGAATGATGTGACTGAAGCAATACCTGTACCACCAATACAAGCCGTTCCACTAACGCAATCATGGTTTTTAGGGGTTGCGAATATTCGCGGTAATTTATATAACATTACTGACTTTTCTCAGTTTATCCACTTACCAGCAACGCAAAAGTCAGCAAATAATCGCATATTGTTACTTAGTTCAGACATTACAACGCAATCAGCTCTGTTGATTTCCAGTCTAGTTGGTTTGCGTAATATTGATACTATGACAATAAAGCCTGTTTCTGATGCGACTGAAGTGGCTTTTAGCAAATTAGCCTATATAGATGCCGAAGGCAGCGAATGGTTTGAGCTTGATATTAATGCATTAGTGCGTGATACGGAGTTTATACAACCTACGCTAGCATAAGGGATAATAAAGCGTTAAAGGTTAAGTTATAAAATAAAAAAGACTAAATTTAGTTGTAAATAACATCGTTAAATAAGTAAGTTTATGCAACATAGTATTAATAATAATTCGATGAATTGGGGCGCAAAATGGCATTAAATATAGCAACTATAAAAAGCTTGCCACTACAATTAGGCAGTTTTTTCAATGATTTAAAAAGCAAGATCGCTAGTTCAAGTTCTTCTGGCTCGGGTTCATCCAGTTCGAATAGCTTAAGCGCGGGTTATCGCCAGCTTTTTTTGCAGATTATTGCGTTTATTTTGTTTGCAGCTTTGAGTTTTTGGGTTATTAACCAGGTTCGAGTTAACGGTCCGATTTTTAATACCTTAAAACAATATCAAGATTTGGTTGCAGATACACTTCCACCTGCTATGTATCCTGTTGATGCGTTCGCGTCCTACAATGAGGCTTATGTTGCTTCTACTAACTTCAATAATGAAAAGCGTGACAAAGCCCTCGCCAATGCTGCAAAAGATGAGGCTGAATTCAAGGCGCGTTCAGAATATTGGCGTAAAAGTTTAAATAATGAAAAACTGCAAGGTTCATTAGAGGCTGTGATTACTGCAGGTGAGAACTTCTTTCAGGTGGCCAATAAGCGATATATTCCTGCGTTGCCTTTGGGTACGGTTGCTGCTTCTGCACCATTATCAGATTTAACTGCGGCGTTTGAGGTTACTAAGCAAACTGGTAGTGCTTTTACATTGGAAATTTCAAAAGAAAACAATGATTTAGTTAGTTCACAAACTAGCTTTATTAAACTTGTATTGTTGGGTTTGTTGTTACTAGGTTTAGTGTTGATTTTATTAATGTTTTTCTTCGGTAAGAAACAAACGGTACAGTCTGTCAACTTAACTAATCAGTTAGCCCAAGAGGGCCAAGATAACCAAGAGGCTGTTTTACAATTATTAGATGAGATGGGTGACTTGGCCGATGGCGACTTAACGGTAAAAGC
>JACMNP010000151.1 GCA_014378495.1 Methylotenera sp.
GCTAGAAAGTTACAGGCTGGATTTAACAACTTTCGCACTTTGGCTACCACAGCAAAACAAGCAATTATTAAGCGTAAATCAAGCGGATATTCAGCAGTATCTAGCCGTAAAATTCCCGCAAAGCAAACCGCGCAGTATTAGTCGACTAATTGCAAGCTTACGGCGGTTTTATCGTTTTTTACTGCGCGAGTATAAAATCAGCCTAGATCCTACCTTGCAAATACAATCGCCCAAATTGCCTCGTAGCCTGCCTAAAAGTCTCAATGAAGATGAAGTGGTTGCGCTACTCAATGCGCCAAATGTTGATGAGCCTATAGGCTTGCGTGACCGTGCCATGCTAGAGCTACTCTACGCCTGTGGCTTGCGTGTGTCGGAGTTAGTAGGCATTAAAGTAACAGAAGTCAGCGTGAGCGATGGCGTAGTACGTGTAACGGGCAAAGGCAGTAAAACGCGTTTAGTACCGATGGGCGAAGAAGCCGTTGATTGGATTTCGCAATATTTAAGTAAAGCAAGGTCAGCCATACTGCAAAAACGCCTATGCGATGCGTTATTTGTGACGAATCGTGGCGAAGCGATGACACGCCAGGCTTTTTGGTACTTAATCAAACGCTACTCTTTATTGGCGGGTATTACTAAACATATGTCGCCGCATGTGTTGCGCCACGCTTTTGCTACGCACTTGCTGAATCATGGTGCGGATTTAAGAGTAGTGCAGATGCTGCTGGGACATTCAGATATTTCTACCACGCAGATTTATACACATGTGGCAAGAGAGCGCTTGAAGCAATTGCATAGCGTGCATCATCCACGCGGGTAAAGCATACCTTAATAATTGCATTCCGCAGAAGGGTTTAAGCCTTCTTTATCCATTGATAATTTGGCTTTGCCATCTTGGTAATTAATTATCCAAACACTATCAAAGTCTGTGTCAGCCCACTGCGGCGCGTCATCCACACCAAGCGTGCTAGCCAATGCGTGAATTGCGCTATGCTCCCACACCATTAACACTAGGCCCTCTTTTTTAAATACACTTTTGGCTATTTTTTCATTCTCATCTTCGCTATATTTGCTGTTAATTGGCAAATTATACTTAATGGCAAATGGGCTAATAGTTTGAAACATCCGACTGTGTTTTGTGGCATCGTCACTTTTTAACGCGGGTACATAAATATAATCTGGGATGTTTAATTTTTCGTGCAATACCGCCGCTAATTGCAATGCGCGGTTTTGACCTTGGCAGGATAAATTATCGCCATTTTTCGGTTTTTCACCGTGGCGGATAATGACGACTTTCAGGTTGATGCTAGGCGAATTTTTATCGGAGTCATGTTTTTTATCATCGCAATTTGTTAGAAAAGATGTAGTGAATATGAGCGCTATTATTAGACAGAATTTTTTCATGATTAGTGTAATTTAACTTAAAAATTGAAGATTGAACCATGTCGGGGGTAGCCAGACAGCTAGTCACTTTCTTTTAACTGCCTGAAAAGCACCAGTGCTTGGTATGTCCGCCAAGTACCCGCTGTTACACAGCGAACTTGGCGCCAAAAGTAATCAAAGAAAACGGCACCCCAACATTACGGCCTAGCGGCTTCCCTGCGCTACTCAACATAAAGGCAGCAATCGGAAACTCGCTACGCTCAAACAGCCGCTTGCTGAAAACTTCCTTTATGTCTGCGTTGATCGGCGTGGTGTAAGGGATTTATTCAGTGACATGGGAGATCTCCCAATAATCATTAACAGTTTTGCAAAGAATCTCATCTAAGGTCACCCAGTGATAGCCAGAATTTCTAACTAGTAAATTGATTAAATCAATTATTGTTTGCATATCAGTTATCGTCATTTTGATATCATCCCACTGCAAATCAAGAGAGCTAATATCGAAAAGTTTATATTTGCCATCTATTAGACTGATGTCAGTATGAGCTGCGACCTTATTTCGTATTTTTTCTAATGACAGCGCAGATTTAGAAGTCGAGAATGATGCCCACAGAGCAAGTAATTCCTGAAAGTGATTGTCAAAAGCTACTTCACGCTCAAGTTTTTCATTTTTCTCCATAAGTTCTAATATTTTGAGAATTTCTGGCTCTTGTTCACCAATAACTGGAGCTGTCCAGTCTGAGTACTTCTTTTTAAATTTAGCACGAAGAAGATTGTTTTCTAGCTTAGTTATCGTTTGAGAAATACTTGGACACCTGACATCCTTATCAAAACAAAGATTAACAATAGCTTGGCAACAAAATAGAAAAAGCGCATTACGTATAATAATAAAACCGCGATATTGTTTTTTTGAGCCTTTATTTTCAACAACATCTTTATTGTGCAACATAGGTCTTAGCATTGCATATCTCTCACGCAATGTAATAAAACCATCTAAAAGATGTTCAGCATGGGCTTCAAGTTTTGCAATATCAGAAGGCATTATAGTTATTTTTGTACTCTTTCAATCACAACCCCCAAAGCCTTCAACCCTAGCAATATCGAAGGCTTAGCCACCCTAACCTTCACGCTCAGCGCACCAAACTCTTTCAAAATCAATTGGCAAACATGTTCCGCCAATGCTTCTACTAGTTTAAAGCTATGCTCGCTTAAAGTCTCGCGTATGCGTCCAACTACTGCGCCGTAGTCAATGGTGTCGGCAATGGCATCGCTTTTACATGCATTTGTTAAATCGTAGCCGATTTCAATATCGAGTATGATAGTTTGTGCAACCATGCGCTCCCATGCGGGTACGCCAAGTTTGGTTTGTACTTTAACTTCGCTTAAAAATATGGTGTCCATGTTACTGTCGCGCCTGTGTGATTTGCCTATATGATTCGCCATGTAATTGGCGATAGTATTTAAAGACAAATAGTTTAGAATTAACTTTTATGAATTTTAAAATATCTTACGGATTTTAGAGCAACTATTGATTTTAGAGTAACTAC
>JACMNP010000152.1 GCA_014378495.1 Methylotenera sp.
CACGCGGCTTAGAAGGTAAAATTACGGAAAAATTAGCGCACTTGCGCGAACTAGACAAACGTCAATTAAATAAAAAAGCCAAGAAATAGAGAGCCTATGTTAGATATTCAAGCATTAAGAAATGATTTAGAGGGTGTGGTTGGACAGTTAAAAAAACGTGGTTTTGAGTTTGACGCAACTAGATTTAGCGAGTTAGAAACAGAGCGAAAAGCTGTGCAAACGCGTACTCAAGAGTTGCAAGCCAAGCGTAATAATACTTCTAAACAGATTGGTATCGCAAAATCTAAAGGTGAGGATGTCAGTGCAATTTTGGCTGAGGTTGCAGGTTTGGGTGACCAACTAAAAGCCGACGAAGCGCGATTAGTTGAATTGCAAACAGACTTACAAAATCTCTTATTGAACGTACCTAATTTGCCGCATGAGAGCGTTCCTGCTGGAAAATCAGAAGCGGATAATGTTGAAGTGCGCAAAGTGGGTACACCATGTATTTTTGATTTTGAAATCAAAGACCATACAGACGTTGGAATTCCATTAGGGCTAGACTTTGATACTGGTATCAAACTTTCAGGCGCACGCTTTACTTTTATGCGTGGGCAGATTGCCAAGTTGCACAGAGCTTTGGCGCAGTTTATGGTCGATACACAAACTGAACAGCATGGTTATGAAGAGTGCTATACGCCTTATTTAGTAAATGCTGAGAGCCTTCGTGGAACTGGACAGCTGCCAAAATTTGAAGAAGATTTATTTTCTCTTGCGCACAACGAGAGCAAACTATATTTAATTCCTACTTCTGAAGTCACTCTTACCAATACCGTACGTGACGAAATCGTATCTTTAGAATTCTTACCGATTAAGCTGACAGCCCACACCCCATGCTTCCGTTCTGAAGCTGGTTCTTACGGGCGTGATACCAAAGGCATGATACGTCAGCATCAGTTTGATAAAGTCGAGATGGTGCAAATAGTCCATCCAGATACCAGCTATGCGGCACTGGAAGAAATGGTTGGCCACGCTGAGAATATTTTAAAAGCACTTGGTTTGCCGTATCGCGTAATGTCACTTTGCACAGGTGACATGGGTTTTGGTGCGGCAAAAACATACGATTTAGAAGTATGGCTACCTGCACAAAATACTTACCGTGAAATTTCATCTGTATCTAATTGCGAGGCTTTTCAAGCGCGCCGTTTGCAAGCGCGCTTTAAAAATGCGCAGGGTAAAATGGAGTTTGTGCATACCTTGAATGGTTCTGGTTTGGCAGTAGGGCGTACGTTGGTTGCTGTACTAGAAAACTATCAAAACGCAGATGGTAGCGTCACTGTGCCTGAAGTATTGCGGCCCTACATGAAATGTTTAGAGAAGCTTACGGTTGCTAAATAAGCTTTAAAATCATTATTTGCATTCATTACAAGCATATTTGTGATGAATGCAATTAGATATTCTCTAATCTATCCGCGCGATTTTGTATCTATCTAAGTCTGGATTATGGCTAGGTTGATAGCGCTCTAAAATGCGCTGATAACTGCGAATAGACTCTACAAAAATAACCGGCGCACCACCACTGGCATAGCCATATTTAGCCGTGCTGTAATACTCTGGGTCGGTTAACATCACCAGAGTCTTTTTAACGTCGGCCCAGCTGTCTGGATTAAGCTTTAAGCGCTTTGCAAGCACTCTTGCATCTTCTACATGCGCATACCCGATGTTATAAGAGGCTAATGCCAAATAGGTACGATCTGGTTCTACTATGCGGTCAGGAATAATATCCCGCATTTTCAATATGTATTTCGCGCCCGCAGGAATGCTTTGTTTAGGGTCCAACCTATCGGTCACTCCCATTAAATCAGCAGTGCTTTCGGTAAGCATCATTAGTCCACGCACGTTAGTAGGAGATGTATTGTAAGTATCCCAGTGTGATTCGCGATAACTGACCGCCGCCAATAAGCGCCAATCAATACCAGTTAACTCTTGTGCTTGTTTAAATATATGCGTGTATTTAGGTAGTAAAGTATTGGTGAGTTTAAGAAAATTTGTAATATCTTGTGTATTGAGGCGCTTTGAGCTGCCGTAGTAACGATCGATCAAATTACGTAATGTGCCATCTTTGTGAATCTTATCGATAAAAGCATTCACTTTCTTGACTAGTTTAGGGTCGGCATTTTTAGGCAAAGCCCAAGCAATGCTTTCTGGCTTACCAAGAGGCAAACCAATAGCTAAGTTTGGGTAGTAGTTTTGCATCATCGCAACTAAATGACTATCGGCCACGGTTAGGTCTGAAACCCCATTCGCTACTTGGTCTAACAGTACTTCAGAGTTTGTTTGTTTGAGCGCTTGCCAACGTAAACTTGGCTCTTTTTCTTGAATTTGGGCTAGCCGTTCAGCAAAGCTGGTGCCTGCGGGCACGACGATTTTTTTATCTGAGATTGAGGCTAGATCTTTAGGTTTATCATCAATTTCATTATTGTAGATAAGTTGCTGCTGCGTTTCTTGATAAGGTTTAGCAAATTGTACAAGTTGCTGCCTTAGCGGCGTAATGGTTAAGTTTGCTGCGGCAATATTAGCTTTACCCTTAAGTAATGTGGGAATAACATCACTAATACTATTCACCAGCAAAAATTTTATTTGATATTCTGGGGCATAGTCTTTAATGAACATCGTAGCTAAATCATACTCAATGCCAGAAAATTGATTATCACCATTGACGTAATAAGTGGTCGGGCCATTGTGGGTCACAAAAACAATTTCATTTTTGTTTAAACCGGCTGATTTTTGTTTATCTTGATTATCAGATGGCGTACATGAGACTAATAAAGATAAACAAAAAAATATGAAAAATAAGCGCATAAGAGACTTATTTGTTTGTGGCAGTGGCCTAGGCCATACGCTCACTAATAACGCCGTTTGCAGCAATTAATACAATATCAGTCAGGCTATAAAAAATGCCGTGTTCTACTACGCCAGGTGTATTGCTGATTAAATCATTTAAATTTTGAGCTGAAATACTGGCATCGAATTTCATATCTAGTACATAGCTGCCATGCGAGGTGACCCAAAATCCATCTTTAGCAGCATTAGGTCGTAAATCGCCTTGCGCGCCAGCATTTTCCAGACTTTTTTTAGTCAGTTGCCACGCAAAAGGAATCACCTCAATAGGGATAACGAAGTTTTGACCAATGTGATTCACTAACTTACTTTCATCAGCCACTACTATAAATTGCGTTGCGGCTTTAGCCAGTAGTTTTTCTTTCACTAGATCGCTACCACGGCCTTTAAGAAGCGTCATTTCTGGCGTGATTTCATCAGCACCATCTACATATAAATCAATACTACTGATGTTCTCTAGCGCAACAATGGATAGACCTAGTGATTGGGCTTTTTGTGCACTTACAGTCGAGCTTGCAACTGTAATGATTTTGAGTCCCTCATCACACTGAAGTCTTGCTAACTCTTCAATAAAATAGTTAGCAGTAGAGCCAGTCCCTAAGCCAACCAACATGCCGCTTTTAACATAAGTTGCGGCGTGTAAAGCGACTAATTGTTTGTCGTTCATTTGTCTTCTCCAGCTCACTTTTCTACTTTACTAGCAGATATTTTATATCAGTATATTAGCGCGATTAAGTACTTTTAGGCATTAAAAAAGGGAGCATCTGCTCCCTTAATTGTTAAACATTGCTAAATGTTGATAGTTAATATTACCTCAACAATGTTATTACAGTACTGTTATTACGGTGCAGTTATTTCAGTACACGGTTTCTGTATTCACCAGTACGTGTGTCAATTTCAATTTTGTCGCCAGTGCTACAAAACAAAGGCACTGGAATTTCAAAACCAGATGCAATTTTAGCTGGTTTCATTACTTTACCTGATGTATCACCTTTAACTGCTGGCTCAGTGTAAGTAATTTCACGAATCACCGAGTTAGGCACTTCAACTGAAATTGGTTTTTCGTTATAAAAACGAATATCCACAGGCATGCCATCTTCAAGGTATGGAAGTGCATCTTCCATGTACTCACCATCAACATCATACTGATTATAATCAGCATCCATAAATACATAAGCTGGGTCGGCAAAATACGAATAAGTCACTTCTTTTTTCTCTAAAACGACTACTTCAAATTTATCGCCAGCGTTATAAATGTTTTCGCTAGGTGCATCAGTCAATAAGTTTTTAAACTTCATTTTGACGACGGCTGAGGTACGGCCAGATTTATTGTATTCTGCTTTAACGATAACGAGTGGATCGCTACCAATCATAATCACGTTTCCGGCGCGGAGTTCTTGTGCTGTTTTCATGGGTTGCCTATACCTAGCTAAATTGAGCTTAAATTAAGTTTTAGTTAAAAATGACACGTGCTTTTAGAAATAACAAGTACGCGAAAAACGCGAATTATACCTTATTTTTTGCCAAATTTTCACTAAAAATCACGAGCTTAGTCGCAAGGTCTGGTTGGTTGATGAGTGCATTTGAGCGTTTTTCAGCATAGCTCTGTAATTTAGATAGATTGTTGATTAGAGAAGACCAAGGCTCTTTATTTACTGTCTTTTTCAAGTTTATCGTGCTTTTTAATGCAGTTTTTGTGAGGCTATTAGTAGCAGAGCTTTGAGACCAAGCTAGATTTGCTTGATAGATGGTTGACGATATCTCTGTTGATTCTTTTTCGGTGCTGTGCGTATAGATTTCTAAAAAGGCAGTTATTTTTTTAATGTGGGTGTCATCAGGCTGAATGTAAGGTTGCCAGATGAAAGGTTTACCAGCCCATATTGCACGTATCCAACTATCTTCACCGCGCACAAAATTCAAATCACAGGCCCATAATAAACGGTCGTAGTCTACTAGTGCTAAAAATGGAATAACATGGATTGTCAAATTTCCATAAGTTGCATTTTCATTAATATTAAGCTTAAAATCTGCTAAAACGTCATTAAATGTTGTTAAGTTTTCATCAATAGGTAAGTATAGGTCAATCGCTTGATCTGATTCTGCTAAAGCTAATAACAGATTATTGATTGGTGCTTGGGGATAACAAAATAGAGAAATTTTGATTGAGTTTATACGCGTATTATTTTTTAGTGCTGTTTTTTTTGGGTCTGGCTTACTTGTTTGTAGATTTAGCCAAAACTCATCTTGTAGGGAAATGCTATTCAAAAATGCATCACGTTTTGTTATTAAGTCTGCTTCTCTAATTAAGCCGCCAGTATCTGGGCGAAAGCCAGGGAAAAAGAAATATTTGGTGACTAATAGTGTGGGGTGGCGCGATGGCTTTGCATGAAAATCACTTACCCACGCTTCTGCTGAAAGATACTCAAGATTGATCCAAATAGTTTGCTGAGCACACATTTTTTGGATGTAAACACTAGGCAATTCACAACTAAAAGTTTCCAGCACTACATTTGGCAGTACTTCATTTGCTAGCACTGTATTTTCTAGCACTATGTCTGTATGAGTTTCTATGTCAAAGTCAGGCCAACTGCAGATTTCAATATTGTTTATAATTTGTGAGGTTTTATCATGACTCAAGCCTTGAATGATTTTGCTAGCAGTGACAAGATCGTCAATAAATAGTCTTATTTGCAA
>JACMNP010000153.1 GCA_014378495.1 Methylotenera sp.
CCCGCTTTGCCTTGCGTGACTGGGTAAGTAATATCCAATACCAATGATTTATATTGGTTTTGTGTAAGTGTTGCAATGGCTTTTAATTGCTCTAGTTCGTCCAGCATCAATACTGGCTGGCTGGCCTCCAAGCGCATAGGCGGTGTGGTTTCATCCACACCTAATAAGTTTGGTTTTGGCCCGATAAACGTGACCAATGACATGACTAATTCTTCACGAATCGGGTCAATTGGCGGGTTAGTCACTTGTGCGAATAACTGTTTAAAGTAGTTGTATAGCAATTTCGGTTTAGCAGATAACACAGGCAATGCCGCGTCGTTACCCATAGAGCCAGCACCTTCTTCACCATTCGCCACCATCGGTTGCATGACGAATTTAATGTCTTCTTGCGTGTAGCCAAATGCTTGTTGCGTATCTAGCAGGCTCGCCGCCATTTCTAGGCCGCCTTCAACTTTGGGCATATCGCTCAAAAAGTAACGTGTTTTTGCTATCCACTGTTTGTACGGCTTAGCAGTAGCAAGTGCGTTTTTCACTTCTGCATCGCCAATAATACGGCCTTGCTCAGTGTCAATCAGCAACATTTTGCCTGGCTCTAGTCGCCATTTTTTAACTATTTTTTCTTGTGGAAAAGTCAGCACACCCATTTCAGATGCCATCATCACGAGGTCATCATCCGTGACTAAATAACGTGCAGGGCGTAGACCGTTACGGTCCAAAGTAGCACCAATCATACGGCCGTCAGTAAAAGCAACTGCCGCTGGACCATCCCATGGCTCCATTAAGGCCGCGTGGTATTCATAGAAAGCGCGACGCTCTTCATCCATCAGCGGATTACCAGAACCATCTTTTGCACCCCAAGCTTCAGGAATCAACATCATCATGGCATGTGGTAATGAATAACCACCTGCCACTAGCAACTCTAAACAGTTATCAAAACAGGCAGAATCAGACTGACCATCTACGATTAGTGGCCATAATTTTTCTAAGTCCTCACCAATCACGCTGGACTTCATGGTCTCGTGACGGGCTGCCATCCAGTTAACGTTGCCTTGTACGGTGTTAATTTCACCATTATGCGCAATCATGCGGAATGGATGTGCTAAATCCCAAGCGGGGAAAGTATTGGTTGAAAAGCGCTGATGCACGAGTGCTAGCGCTGAAACGACTGACTCATCATTTAAATCTGTGTAATAAACGCCCACCTCATTTGCCAGCAACATGCCTTTGTAGACGATGGTGCGAGAAGAGAGTGATGGAATATAAAACGCCGCATTATCTTGTAGATTTAAAGCACGCACGGCATGTTCAATACGTTTACGAATGACGAATAATTTACGCTCGAATACGTTTTGGTCATCTGACTTACTAGCAATAATGACTTGGCGAATGGTTGGCTCAACGTCACGCGCTGCTTGTGCAATATTGCTGTTATCGACTGGAACATCGCGCCAGCCAAGAAATGTTTGATTTTCTTCAGCGATAATTTGAATAATTAAGGCTTCGCATGCTTCACGGCTTTTAGCCGTTTGCGGTAAAAATACATTGCCCACGGCATATTGACCTGCATCCGGCAAATTGATATTAAGTTTTGCCGCCTCTTTGCGCATGAAAGCATCTGGCATTTGCATCAGCAAGCCCGCGCCATCGCCTAATTTAGGATCGTAGCCCGTTGCGCCGCGATGCGTCAGGTTAGTGAGCAACTCCAAGCCTTTTTGCACAATCTCGTGGCTCTTTTTACCCTTGATGTGCGCAACAAAACCCACGCCACAAGCGTCACGTTCATTAGACGGATTGTATAAACCTTGTTTAGCTGGCTTAACCAAGATTTTACTTGGACTTATGCTTGAATCTAGGTTGCTTGAACTACTTAAATCTGATGCCATATTATCGAATCACAAAACATTAAGCGGAACCTTCAAGTTTACCGTTAAATGCCTATGGGTTCAATAAGATAGAGCCTAAAGATAAGAATTATTTTGACAAAAAATTATAAATAACAGCAAATAATTCTTATGCGCATTTACGTGCCAATACAATTTTCCTTAAGCTATAGCAATAAGCTGAAACGCTTTTTTCGCAGCCGCTACAGTAAAGGCAATATCTTCATCAGTATGCGCAGCTGACACAAAGCCCGCTTCAAATGCTGAAGGGCCTAAGTAAATACCACTATCTAACATGCTATGGAAGAATTTATTGAAATGCTCTTTGTTCGATTGCATCATCTCATGATACGAAGTTGGGCATTTTTCGCTGAAATATAAGCCGAACATACCGCCGACATTTTGGGCATTAAATACTAGGCCGGCTTCCTGTGCGGCAGCTTTTAAACCATCTACCAGTTTTTTGGTTTGCGCAGTTAATTTAGCGTGAAAATCTGGCGCTTGAATTAATTCTAGCGTTTTTAAACCCGCAGTCACGGCTACCGGGTTACCCGATAACGTGCCTGCCTGATAAACTTTACCGACTGGCGCTAGGCATTGCATAATATCTTTACGTCCACCAAATGCACCTACTGGCAAGCCTCCACCAATCACTTTGCCTAAAGTCGTCATATCCGGCTTGATGTTATACAACGCTTGTGCACCGCCTAAAGCCACACGGAAGCCTGTCATCACTTCATCAAAAATCAACACCGCCCCATGCTTAGTGCAAAGTTCGCGCAGGGTTTGCAAAAACTCCATGTGCGGCACGATCAAATTCATATTGCCAACCACAGGCTCAATAATCACACAGGCAATTTCATCGCCCACTTGGCTGAATAAATCTTTGAGCGCTTGGGTATTGTTATATTCAAGCGTTAAGGTATGAGCGGCCACACTCGCTGGAACACCGCCAGAATCTGGCTCGCCGAATGTTAGTAAGCCAGAGCCCGCTTTCACCAACAAGCCATCTGAATGACCATGATAACAGCCTTCAAACTTGACGATTTTATCGCGTCCTGTATAGCCGCGCGCGGTACGAATCGCGCTCATAGTCGCTTCAGTACCACTACTATTGAGCCTTACTTGCTCCATGCTAGGTACAAGTTTATTAATAAGCTCAGCCATTTCAAGCTCTAAACCAGTAGGCGCACCAAATGACAAGCTATTCTCAGCCACTTCTTGCACCGCTTTAATCACCACCGGGTGCGCATGGCCTACTATCATCGGGCCCCATGAGTTGATGTAATCAATGTACTCTTTACCATCGACATCCCAAAGCTTAGACCCTAAGCCTTTTTTAAAAAATATCGGCGTACCGCCCACGCTACGAAATGCCCGAACAGGTGAGTTAACGCCACCTGGAATCAATTGTTGAGATTTTTCAAATAGATTTTGATTGTTAGAAGTCATGATGTATAGATTCAATGATTAAATAATTGTGTGAACTGCTGAGTAGTTAGTTTTATATCACTTGCATTAAAAATAGCATTAATCACGGCAATGGCATTGGCACCAGCAGCAATCGCTAAATTAGCATTTTCAAGCGTAATGCCGCCAATGGCAACCGACGGGATTGTCAACTGTGCTTTTGCCTGTTTGAATAAATCCAAACTTGCAACAGGCGCATTAGGCTTGGTGCTAGACGCAAAACAAGCACCAAATGCCACGTAATCTACACCAGCTTGTTGCGCGCTTAGCGCTAAATCAAAGCGGTTATAACATGATGCCCCTAGTATTTTATTTGCACCTAATCTGGCGCGCGCCGCGATTAAATCACCATCATCACCACCCAAATGCACACCATCTGCATCTAGCGTGAGACAAAGTTTAATGGAATCGTTAATAATGAACGGTACTTGATATTGTCTACACAACGGCAAAATAGCGCGTGCTTGCTGGGTTTTAAGCTTGTGATTTGCAAGCTTGTTACGGTATTGCAATACGCTTATTCCGCCCTGCAAAGCATCCTCTACCTTAGCTAAAAGTAAAGCTGTATCTTGTTCGTCTGGAGTAACGGCGTATAAACCACTTATCATAAAGCTATAATTAATGGGCTTTAACGCTGCCATCCCCATTCGTCACAACTACATCTTCTTCATCGCGTGCCCAAAACATACGGTCTGGAATATATTGCCCCATGCCAGGTCTAAAGCCATTTTTAAGCGTTTGCCATGTATATTCTTGCGCTTCTAAAATAGCCTCTTCAATAGTTAAGCCGTGCGCCATACAAGCAGCAATGGCACTAGTGAGCGTGCAACCAGAGCCATGATAACTGCCAGGTAAACGTTCCCATTTATATGCTTTGATGAGTTTATTTTCACCGTATAAAGTATTAGTCACATCCAGCGTACGCTCATGCGTACCTGTGATTAGTACATACTCACTGCCCATCGCTAGCAAACGGGCGGCGCTTTCATCTAACGAAGTCAAACCTACTTCATCCATATCATCGGCAAATGCGAATCGGCGCGCCTCTAAACTATTAGGCGTAATTAACGTGGCTTGCGGGAAAAGCAGCTCAATCATCGCATCCATCATGTCGTCATTAGTTAAATCATCGCCACGGCCAGAAGTTAAAATCGGGTCTATTAACAACGGAATATCTGGATAATCCGCCATAATTTCTGCAATCACCGCTATATTTTCAACTGAACCTAATAAACCCAACTTAAAGGCTGACACCTGCACATCTTCTAAAATCGCACGCGCTTGATCGTTTACCCAATCCGCATCCATCGGCAATACGCTATCTACACCAATCGTATCCTGTACGGTAATCGCCGTCACCACAGATAGGGGATGACAACCTATACTTGCAAAGGTCAAAATATCCGCCTGTAAACCCGCGCCGCTGCTAGGGTCTGTACCTGCAAAAGTTAACACTGAAGGTGGTGCTTGATTCGCCATAGTGGATTTATCATTAATTATTACAAGGTTTAGTTGGAGCGGGATACGGGAATCGAACCCGCGATTAAACTTTGGGAAAGTTTCGTGATGCCATTTCACCAATCCCGCGATATTTGCATTTTACCGTATTGTGATAGGTGTTTGTTAAGCGTCTTTAGCTTCCCAATCAATTAACCAATCATTGAATTTTTCAACTGGCATTGGACGGCCAATTAGGTAGCCTTGGCCAAAATCACAATTGAGCTCTTTCAACAAATCCAATGCTGCCTCTGTTTCAATACCTTCAGCCACTACACTCAGCCCCATGTTATGGGCTAAATCAATGGTAGAACGTACAATTTTTATATCTTCGCTGTCTAGTGTCATATTGATGATGAATGATTTATCTATTTTCAACTCATCCACTTGTAGATTTTTAAGATATGCAAATGAGGAATAGCCAGTACCAAAATCATCAATAGATATTTTTAGGCCCATATTAGATAAGCGTGCAACAGTAATCCTTGCCTGCTCAGGATCTTCCATAATACTGCTCTCAGTAATTTCTAAGGCAATCGCTTTGGGTGGAATCTGTCTATCGCTCAGTATTTTTGCTATTTTATCTGGTAAATCTACATCCATTAAATCACGGGCAGACAGATTAACTGCAATACTAATATTGATGCCGTAAGATTGCCATTTAGCGTAATGAATCGCGGCGTTAATCAACATCCATAAACTAATTTTAGCAATGTGGCCAGCTTTCTCAGCTTGTGGAATAAATTTATCTGGTGATAACAATTCTTGCTGTGGATTTAACCACCGAATTAAAGCTTCTACCGCTACAATTTTATTTGTCCGTAAATTAAGCTTGGGCTGTACGTAGAATTTAAACTGATTTTGCTCCAGTGCTTCTTTGATTTCTGTGCTGAAGGATAAACTTTGCTCCTTACTCACATCCAGTTTATTGCTGTAAATAACTGCACTCGTTTGCAGTCTTTTCGCTTCATACATCGCTAGTTCGGCGCTACCAAATAATGCCTCTATTGTATTAGCATGGTTTGGATAGGTAGCCACACCCATTCTGGCAGCTAGATCCACAGAATGCTCGTGTACGATTGCTGGCAATTCAAGCGACTTTAAAATACGTTCTGCAGTGGACAATGCAATATCCGCCGTCACTTTAGGTAACAATATTGCAAATTTATCACCGGAATATCTAGCCACAACATCGGTACTTTTATAACAAGCGGCTTTAATGCGTTCAGCTACGATTTTTAGCACTTCATCCGCATCAATTTTGCCAAGTACAGTATTGATCTCTTTGAATCGATCAACATCTAAAAGAATGACCGTAATACCACGCATTTCACTAGACATGTGTTTAGTATGTTTTGCAGCTATTTCAGTGAGTGCAGCGCGATTAGGCAAACCTGTGAGTTCATCTTGATAAGCCAGTTTAGTGATTTTCTTTTCACGGCTTGCAATCGCATCACGCATATTATTGAGTGCAATACCTAAACGCGCTAACTCGTCCTTACCTTTAATCTTAGCTGGTGTTGAATAATCCCCATGTCCATATTTTTCTGCTATTTTTGCAAAGGCATCTAAAGGTTTAGTGATTCTTTGTGCGATATAAATACCTACTGCGATGAAAATCAATGAGCCTAGTATGGCGATAAACAATAAATTGAACTGCAAAGTTTTATAAGGGGCGAGGGCTTCATTCAGTGAGCGCTGTAAAGCAATCACGATGTTTTCGTTACCAATTCCTTGCTCTGACAATTTAACGTAGCGCGTACTGTAAAGCGTTTTACTCAGTTTAATTTCGGTGCTTGTTAAACCATTGTTTAATGCATCTTGGCTTATCTGTGACAAATGAGTTGCATCGCTTTTATCTAACGTTGTAGCCACTGGAATTAACTTGCCATCTGCTGTTTTAATCAGAAATGTAACATCCAGCGCAGATAATGAATGCACACTATTGGCCAGTTCGTCATCTACAGCAAAGCCCATGGTCACCCAGCCGACCAACAGTGGTGCTTTTACAGGCAAGATAACAAGCTGGTAAGGCACATTGTCCATGACGACAATACCAGCTGCACTGCCCTGACCCTCCGCATTTTTTATGAGTAATGCAATTGATTTATCTGCATCTTGCCTATCTTCATTTGCAGTACCAGTCACGTACTGGCCACTAGCATCATGAAATAGCGCAATGGTCGCGCCAATACGTCCACGATAATTTTCTAGTGCTGAAACAATAGTTTCAGTATCTTTACTGGAAACAGCTTCGCGAAAGCCATAGTCTGTGGCTAAAATTTTGGCAGCTTGGGTAAGATTTTTACTATTTTGAGCAAGGAGGTTATTAAAAATATGCTCGCCCACTGAAAGCTGTTCAGTGGCAGCAAGACGTGCATTTTTTTCAATATTGTAGCGAGTAGTAAAATAGCCTGTGGCTTGAATAACTAAAATTAACATCAAAAATATAATGGTAATTTTGGTATTTAACGTTTTAAATTGAAATAATGTGCTGATAGATTTCATCTTAAAATAGCCTTGAGTTATTTTTAATCTTAAATACAGCGACTTTTAAAAAGATTCTATCGCAAATATACGCATGCGAAAAATATTTTAACTAGGGATATTCATTAAATAATATATGAATTTATATAATTTTAATGACTCACTTTAAAGAGTCCTGTTTATATGACAAGCTTTATAAAAAACTATTTTAAAACTCCAGTGGATCAACATCCACAGCCCATCTAACCTTGGTGGCTATTGGCTGACCACGCAATTGACTCACTAAATTTTTGAGCAAATGTTGTATTGCAGCTCTATGATTAGCTTGTATCAATATATGACCACGTTCCATACCCTTTAACCGCTCCATCTGTGGGCGCACTGGATCATAGACCATCACATCATGATCAAAACCGCGGGCTAACTTAAACGCATGATTCAAAAATTGTTGTACCAAGCTAAATTCATTCGCTTCAGCGCGCAATAATGCAGTAAACACATACGGTGGAAACTGTACTTGCTCGCGCTCTTGTAGCATGGCATCTGCATAACTCACATAATCTTGGCTGCGAAGCGCATTAAATAAAACATGATTAGGAAATTGCGTTTGAATAATCACCTGGCCTGCTTTATCTGCTCGGCCAGCGCGACCCGCGACTTGCATCAACTGTGCGAATAAACGCTCACTAGCGCGGAAATCTGGACTATGTAAAGCGCTGTCAGTATCAATTACGCCAACCAATGTTAAATTTGGAAAATCATGGCCTTTAGCCAGCATTTGCGTGCCGACTAGAATATCAATTTCCTGGTTGTGCACTTTATCTAAAATTTCAACCAAGGCGTTTTTGCGGCTGGTGCTATCGCGGTCTACCCTTGCGATGCGCGCAGTGGGTAGCAACGTTGCCAGCGTTTGCTCTAATCTTTGCGTACCGTGCCCAGTTGGGTGTAAATCTGCATCCCCGCAGCTTGGGCATTGGTTTGGGATTTTTTGCTCATGCCCGCAATGGTGACAACGTAACTTTCTTTGCCCTAAATGCACCACTAATCGGCTACTACAACGCGTGCATGGCGCAATCCAATGACAAGCGGAACATAGCAGTACAGGTGAATAACCACGGCGATTGATAAATAATAAGCTCTGCTCTTTACGTGCCAACCTTACTTTTAAAGC
>JACMNP010000026.1 GCA_014378495.1 Methylotenera sp.
TAGAATAAAAAGAATTTTCATCGTCTGTTAATTCACCAACTATTGGTTCAGCGGATCTTGCTCTTGCAATTCAATGGCTGCAGCAAGCAAGGCCAAACGCGCCACTACGCCATAAGCATAAAAACGATTAGGCAATGCATCAGGTGCACCAGCACAATCTGGCAACGTACACGGCTTTTCAAACGCCAGTGGTACAAAGTGTGAGCCTGGCGCATTTAAGTTTTCATCCACTCCACGTCCAGTATGCACGCGGTAAAAACCACCAATCACAAAGTGATCCATCATATAGACTACAGGCTCAGCCACTGCATCATTAATGCTTTCAAAGGTATAAACACCTTCTTGAATAATCACTTCTGAAACTTGTAACCCTTCTTTCACCACAGACATTTTATTACGCGCTTTACGGTTTAAATCACGTACATCATCAGGCGATTTTACCGTCATGATACCCATGCCATAAGTACCAGCATCGGCTTTTACAATGACAAATGGCTCTTGTGTCACGCCGTATTGAGCGTACTTGATTTTTATTTTAGCAAGTAGCTCTTCTACTTTAAGGGCTAAACAATCTTCACCAGTACGTGCATGAAAGTCTATTTCACCACAGGTTTCAAAATAGGGATTGAGCAACCATTCATCAATGCCAAGTAGCTCAGCAAACTCGCTAGCAACCCTGTTGTAAGCAGAAAAATGTTGTGATTTACGGCGCGTGCTCCAACCTGCATGCAATGGCGGAATTAAGTCTTGTTCAAGATTAGTGAGTATTTCTGGAATGCCCGCTGATAAATCATTATTGAGTAAGATCGCACAGCTATCAAAATCCCCCAAGTCTTTATTGATTAGCTTAATGCGGTTACCAACGCGCACTACTGGCTCTAACAATAAATCGTGACCATCATGAGTTTTTAGCGTGGTAGGCTCTGTAATTTCAGGTGAAATTGAGCCTACTCGGACATCTAGCCCAGCCTGTTTCATAATATTCACCAGCTCTACTACATTGCGTAGGTAGTAAGTATTTCGCGTGTGATTTTCTGGGATAATGAGTAAACGATGTGCTTCAGGGCAGATTTTTTCGACAGCGACCATCGCCGCATGTACGCTTAAAGTAAGAAACTCAGGGTTCAGGTTATTGAATCCGCCAGGAAATAAATTAGTATCTACTGGCGCTAATTTAAAGCCAGAGTTGCGTAAATCTACACTGGCATAAAATGGTGAAGCGTATTCTAACCACTGTGAACGAAACCAATGTTCTATTTTTGGCATGGCATTGAGCATGCTTTTTTCTAGTGATAACAGTGGGCCATTGAGTGCAGTTGTTAAATGAGGAACCATAAATTTCTTCTTTAATGAGTATTGATAAGATAATGCCTATATCAACGGGCTAAATAACACTTGGGTTAAGTAACATTGTGCGCTTGCACATTTTATACAACAGATTGCGCTTGAGCGTCCGCGTGATAACTACTTCTAACCATGGGGCCGCTAGCTGTATTATTAAAGCCCATGCCATCGGCTTTTTGTTTTAATTCATCAAAAATAATAGGTGCAACATAACGCATGACGGGTAAATGATGCACACTAGGCTGCAGGTATTGCCCCAGTGTGAGCATGCTTACATTATGTGTCCGTAAATCTTGCATCACAGCCAAAATCTCTTCATCAGTTTCACCTAAGCCTAGCATCAAACCAGATTTGGTAGGGATATGTGGATACATATCACTAAACGTTTTGAGTAATGTCAGTGAGTTTTGGTAGTCTGATCCTGGTCTAGCTTGTTTGTATAATCGTGGTACCGTTTCAAGATTGTGATTCATCACATCTGGCGGCGCATTGTTTAATATCGCCATAGCAACGTCTAAACGACCTCGAAAATCGGGCACTAAAATTTCAATTTTAATGTTTGGTGAATGTCGACGCACCGCTTGGATACAATCTACAAAATGTTGCGCGCCGCCATCACGTAAATCGTCACGATCTACACTAGTAATTACCACATATTTAAGCTTCATTTGAGCGATAGTACGTGCCAAATTTTCAGGCTCATTCACATCTGGTGCGAGTGGTTTGCCATGCGCTACATCGCAAAATGGGCATCTGCGTGTACAAATGTCGCCTAAAATCATAAAGGTCGCGGTGCCACCGCTGAAGCACTCGCCTATGTTCGGGCAACTCGCTTCCTCACAAACGGTATGCAGGTTATTCTCGCGCAATATGCTTTTAATTTCTTGATAACGCGCTGAATCAGGTACTTTCATGCGTATCCATTCAGGCTTGCGTTGCATAGGCTGTGGGATGATTTTGATAGGAATGCGCGATGTTTTCGCGGCATCAATTTCTTTTACGCCAGCCACTTTACGAGTCTTTATTTGTTTATTACTCATTTCAGTCATGCATATTTCCGTTTGCTAAATTAGTAGTGAGTACTGATAGCAATGATTCAGCGATCTTTTCTTGGCTATCGTTAATGCCTAAATCGCTAGTTTGCGTCACTTTTAAGCCTATATAACCACAAGGGTCAATTGCAGTAAAAGGTTTTAAGTCCATGTTTACATTCAAACTTAAGCCATGATAGCAGCAATTATTTTTAATGCGTAAACCGAGCGAGGCAATTTTTGCGTCAATGCCATCTGCGCCACGAATATAGACGCCAGGTGCCTCTTGTTTAGCAGTCGCAGAGACGCCGTAATTAGCTAACAAAGTAATGATAGATTTTTCTAAATGGGTGACTAAACTGCGAATGTTGAGATGATTGCGGTTCAGATCTAGCAATGCATAAATGATAATTTGACCTGGGCCATGGTAAGTAATTTTGCCGCCACGGTCAGTGAGCACTAGTGGAATATTTGTGTCACTAGGTAAGCGCACTTGCTTACGATTAAGCCCTAACGTATACACGGGCTGATGCTCTGTTAACCACAACTCATCTGGCGTATTGGCCAAGCGATCAGTAGTAAAGGTTTGCATGGCGTGCCATGTCGCTTCAAAATCAGTAACACCCAGACGTCTTGTAATTAAAGACGGCTGCACTATTAAAGAGATGCGTTAAAAAACATGCGTTATTAATTACAGACTTAAAGTGAAAATTTAACGAGTGGATGTGCGCTTATTACTCGATAAATATCATCTAATTGCGCTTGAGATACCACGTGGACAGTGCAAGTTAAGCTTATATATTTTCCACCAGAACTTGCCCGCATTTCAACGTTTTTGGCGCTAAATGCAGGCACTATGGTTTGAATCAATCCAATAATGGTCTCTGTAAATGACTCCTGCATTTCACCCATTACTTTAATGGGGAATTCACATGGAAAGTCTATTAAAGGCGGGGCGGTGTGTGGTTCTATATCTGCCATAATATTTATAGAGTAATGATTTTAAAAGTTATTATTGTAAAGCACAGCGCTATTGTAAAAGTAATTTAATAGAGTCCCATGCTCGCCCTAAAATACCTGCGGTATCAACAGATTTGGCGGCGACTAAAGCACGCTCATCAATGGTTTTGCCGTTCAATACAAACTTAACATTACCAATTATTTGCCCTTTTTTAATGGGTGCAATTAAAGGCTGGGTACTGGACATCACTGCCCTTACATTAGCATATTCGCCTTTTGGTAATGTTACATAAACATCATCCGCTACTGTGGAGGCCATTTGGTTTTCAGCGCCTTTCCACACTCTAAGTTGGCTAATCGCTTGACCCTGTTTGTAAATTAATTTGGAGTCAAAGAATTGAAAACCATAATTAAGTAATTTTTGACTTTCTGTTGCACGCGCAGCATCAGTAGGCGCACCTAAAACAACAGAAATGCGGCGGACACCATCACGTTTTGCTGAAGAGATTAAACAAAATCCAGCAGATTCAGTATGGCCAGTTTTCATGCCATCTACATTTGGGTCTAGCCATAACAAACGGTTGCGATTAGGTTGCGTGATTTTATTATAGGTATATTCTTTAACTGAATATAAGCGTTTGTATTCTTCTGGAAAGTCGCGAATTAGTGCGGTAGCTAATATAGATAAATCGTTAGCCGTAGTGAAGTGTTGTGGGTCTGGCAGACCTGTTGCATTGACGTAATGGGTATTTTTCATGCCTAAACGTAACGCTTCTTTGTTCATCATTTCTGCAAACAAAGTTTCTGAGCTAGCAATGCCTTCGGCTAGCGCAATAGAAGAGTCATTGCCAGACTGAATGATCGTGCCATGCAACAGTTCATCTACTGTCACTGGTTTATTCGGCTCAATAAACATTTTAGAGCCTTCAACTTTCCAAGCAAAATTGCTCACTGGTAAAGTTTGCGTTAATTGTAAATGTCCATTTTTAAGCGCTTTAAATGCTAGGTAAGCGGTCATTAATTTAGTAAGCGATGCAGGTTCAACGCGCATATCACTATTTTGCGTGGCGATGACATTGCCACTATTAAAATCTTTAAGCAGATATGCTTTAACCGCTAATGTTGGCGGCGGTGCAATTTGTGTATCGCCAGCTTGGGCAAATGAAGCGAATGTGAAACTGCTAATAAGGCTCGTTATAACAACGCTTTTAAATAATGATGGAATAATTTTTTGCATAGATTTTCAGGGTTTACTTGTTGACTTATTGAGTTTGCACGATGGCAGAAATGTTTAACTGCTTACGAATATTGGCGGCTGAAGTATCGGCATCGGCCTTAGTTGCATACGGACCAAGCCTAACGCGATACAAACCATTATTATACACGTTAGCTAAGCCTACATTTTCTGCAAGCTCTAAACCTTGAATTTTCTTCTGTAAAAGATCGCCATTCGCTTCGTTTTTAAAGGCGCCCGCTTGAACGTAATATTGCGTGTTGGTAATGTTTGAATTTGTTGGAACTGTGGTCGTTGGGCTAATAGGTGTAGAAATTGCTGTTGATGGTATTGGTGTTGGCACTACTGCTGTTTGAGCTAGAGGTGTTGCTCCTGCAGATGGGGATTGCGCTGTAGCCGCTGAGTTCTTCGCGATATTTTGCATAGCGGCAGGGCTGGTATCGATTGCTTCTACCTCAACTAAGCCACTGCCTTGACCTATCAAACGTAATTTATAAGCAGCTGCGTAAGATAAGTCGATTAATCTATCATGCTTAAATGGGCCTCTATCATTAATCCTTACAACCACAGAGCGACCATTGGCAGGATTAGTGACTTTTGCATAGCTTGGTATCGGTAAAACAGTATGCGCACCAGACATCGCATACATATCGTAAATTTCGCCAGTAGAAGTTTTTTTGCCATGATAACGTTTGCCGTACCAAGAGGCGACACCTTGTTTTTTGTAAGGGATAAAGCTGGTCATGGGGACATATTGCTGACCAAGCGCCATGTAAGGTTTATTTGCACGCACCAACGGCACTTCCGTTTTTAATGTCGCATCAGGAATACTATCAATATTAGCGGGTGCATTATCTCCTGGGCCATCATCTAAATAGTAGCCTCCTGCTCCCGGTTTTGCAGGGGTTGATTTAACTGTGGGCGCTGAAGGTGCCTTAACTACAGGCTTGGTAGTCACTTCACCGCCACAAGCAACCAGTACGCTTATCGCTATTAAAAGGACAGTTTTTTGCAGACTCTTTAAATTAAACATTAACTTGCCACCAATTTTTTATGTGTTTGTATGCTCATCAAAATCCCAAAGCTTAAACATAGTGTCACCATAGATGTACCACCATAACTAATTAGAGGTAATGGTACACCTACCACAGGTAAAATTCCGCTCACCATGCCCATATTGACAAATGCATAGGTAAAGAACGTTAGCGTGATACTACCAGCCAGCAATCTAGTAAAGGTGCTTTGTGCTTGTGAGGCAATGATTAAGCCACGTAAAATAATCAAACTAAACAATACGAGTAGTAACGCATTACCTAATAAGCCAAACTCTTCACCAAATACTGCAAAGATAAAATCAGTACTGCGTTCAGGTAAAAAATCTAACTGCGCTTGTGTGCCTTTTATCCAGCCTTTGCCTGCAATACCGCCAGACCCTAGTGCGATAATGGCTTGTATGGTGTGATAGCCTGCACCTAATGGATCTTGTGTTGGGTCTAGTAGAATTTCAATTCTACGGCGCTGGTAATCATGTAGTGAAGACCATAATAGAGGTGTAGAAGCTGCAAAAGCGATTGCACCACCTAATAGTAATTTCCAGCTTAAGCCAGCTAAAAATAATATATAGAAGCCAGAAGCGCCTATTAATATTGCCGTTCCTAAATCAGGCTGTTTAATGATCAACGCGACAGGCACTAGCAATAACAGGCCGCCGATAGCAAAGTCTGCCATGGCAGGCTTGCCCTCTCTTTTAGAGAAGTACCATGCCAGCATCATTGGCATGGCGATACGCATGAGTTCTGAAGGTTGAATTTGGGTGATTCCTAAACTTAACCAGCGCCGTGCGCCGTGGCTTACTGCACCAAACAAAGCAACCGCGATTAATAATAAAACGCCCAACGTATAAAGTGGCAAGGCAATTCTCTCAAGTTGGTTGGGGGCAACGTTGGCGGCTGCCCACATGAAACTTAATGCCACAATAATGTTGATACCTTGACCATATACACGCGTTAAATTTTGTCCTGATGCACTATAAAGTACAAAAAGACCAACAATCAGAGTGAAAAATAAACACGCCATTAGAAATGAATCAATGTGTTTAACAAATTGGGATAATAATTTGCTAATCATGTAGTTCTTCTTCAGGTGGAATAGCAAGCTCAGGTTTGAGCTTTTTAGCGCCGTTAGCTGCGCTAGCTGGCTTGGTCGCTAGTTTATTTGTAACAGAATTTAACGGCGTTTTAGTCTCGTCTAAGACTTTGTCGGGTGCTGGTAGTTTTCCTAATAAGTAATAATCCATTACTTTTCTAGCAATTGGTCCTGCTGTAGAGCCGCCATGTTGACCATTTTCAACAATGATAGCCATTGCAATCGTAGGATCTTCAGCAGGCGCATAGGCAATGAATAAAGCATGATCACGATGACGTTCATTAATGCTGTTAGCATTATATTTTTCATTTTGCTTGATACCAATCACCTGCGCGGTGCCTGTTTTTGCGGCAATAGCATAAGGCGCACCTGCACCCACGCTGGCCGCAGTGCCACCTGGCAATGTCACATCCATCATACCCCGCTTAACAATCGCAATATTGTCAGGATTAAGTTTAATCGTATCTTGCACGATGGCTGGAATCATTGTATTTTCACCAGAAATAGCTTTTTGGATTTGCGTCACTAAATGCGGCTTCATCGCTACACCGTTATTCGCCAATATTGAGGTTGCTTGTGCGAGCTGCATCGGCGTGACTAAAGTGTAGCCTTGCCCAATACCCACAATTACTGTTTCCCCAGGGTACCACGGTTGCTTGAAACGACGTCTCTTCCATTCAGGGGTAGGTAATAAACCTTCAGTTTCCCCTTGGATATCAATATCCGTTTTCTTGCCAAAACCAAAGTGACCTACAAATGAAGTCAATTTATCTATGCCTAGCTCTAATGCTAAGCCATAAAAAAAAGTATCACAAGAAATCGTAATCGCACGTTGCATATCGACCATACCGTGGCCGCTTGGCTTCCAGTCGCGGTATCTGTGAGCGCTGCCAGGCAAGGTAAAAAAGCCTGGGTCCTGAATAGAAAAAGGCGGCATACGCTTACCATCCTCTAACCCCGCCATTGCTACAAATGGCTTAAATGTTGAGCCTGGAGGGTAAATGCCACGAATCGGGCGATTGATTAAAGGTTTATCAATTGACTCGTTAAGTGCCTTCCAGTTATCGACATCAATACCATCCACAAACAAATTAGGATCAAAGGTAGGCTCACTGACATAGCTTAATATTTCACCAGTTTTAGGATTGATGGCCACCAAAGCGCCACGATGATCACCGAAGGCTGTTTCGGCAATTTCTTGTAATTTGCTATCAATAGATAAAACGAGATTATCCCCTGGCGCCGGCGCAGTGCTAGACAATACACGCACCGCGCGACCATCCGCATCGATTTCCACTTGCTGAAAGCCTGTAGTGCCATGTAGATAGCGCTCATAAAATTGCTCTATGCCACTTTTACCTACATGGTCTGAGCCTTTATAGTTAGAAAGATCGCCTGCTTTTTCGAGATTAGATAAATCTTTATCATTAATGCGCCCAATATAGCCCACCATATGCGCACCCAGTTTGCCCATAGGATAATGCCTGAATAGACGGGATTTAATCTCTACCCCTGGAAAGCGGTAATGATTGACCGCAAATCTTGCAGCCTCCACTTCATTAAGATGTGTACGAATCGGCACACTTTCGAAGTTACGGCTTTCATCACGGAGCTTATTAAAGCGTTTGCGATCGAGCGCACTTACTTCTACCAACTTACTAATATCAACAATAGTAGCTTCAAGATTTGCGATTTTTGAAGGTGTGATTTCTAAAGTATAGACAAAAAAGTTATGCGCAAGTACCACACCATTTTTATCAAGAATCAATCCGCGATTCGGCACAATTGGTGTAAGTGAGATGCGATTATTTTCAGCGAGTGTTTGGTAATGCTTGTATTGATTAACTTGTAAATAAAAAAATCGTGTAGCTAATATGCCAAACAGCGCTAGCACTACAAAAGCGGCGAAGCCTAGTCGAAGTTTAAAATAATACTGCTCATGCTGGTAATTCTTGAGTTCAGCACGCACGTTTAATTACTCATTATTATTAAGCTAATGATGACTAAGCTCGATATTATTAAGCTATCTAGCACGCGAGCGCCCGCCAGTGTTCAAGCCAAATATCATCGCGATTTTCCACAATAGAACACCAGTAATACTAGGTAAAAAATAAGCCCAACCCAAAGACAACGCACCCGCAAAAGTTTTGAGGATTAGTAAGATAATTTGTGCTGTTATCAACAGTAGAAACACATAAAAAAGCTGTTGTGTACCATTAAATAGTACCAATCGGCGCTGATAAATCACTGCAAAAAATGCGGTAACTGTATAAGCTAATGCGTATTGGCCAAAAGTTCCACCTGTCGCTAAATCTGCGAATAGTCCGACAAACCATGCCGTACCAATATTGCATAAATTTGGCGCACGTATAAGCCAGAATATAATCACTAGCAGTAAAAAGTCAGGGCGTGCCTGTAACACTACTCCTGACCATGGCAGCAACAAACAAATGAATGCCAATATGAGTGATACATACACAGATTTAAGATTACTCGGGTGCATGTGGCGCACTTGTATTGTTGAGAGGCATTTTATCTAGTGATTTTTCTACTGCTTTATCTGCTTTTATTGCAGGCACTTTTTCTGGCGTTTTTAGGGCAGGTTTCTCATGTAAATCTTGTGCTGGCTTTGCTATCACACTCGCTGGCAAACTTGGTACAACGATAGTTTTAGGTGTGTTAATAACTGCTTTTTTTGCTGAGGTTTCAACATGTGGAATACTCACCAATAATACTTGTTTATGATTCTCTACACCGCCAGTAGGTACGCAAACAATACGTGCAAAAGGTGAGTCAGGCGTAATTTCTATGTGCATGACTGTGGCTACTGCAAGGCCCGCTGGATAAACGCCATCTATACCTGAGGTCACCAATGTATCACCACGGCGTATATCAACGTTTGTAGGTAAATAAGGTAAATCTAAAGTGTTATCGCGACCATGACCAAACGCAATCGCTCGTAAGCCATTACGTTCAACTTGTATTGGAATTGCCAATGATTTGTCAGTAATCAAAGTGACTTCGCTACTCAATGGATTAATCCTTGTGACTTGACCAATAACACCAGTGGCGTCAACCACCGCTTCACCTGCAATGATGCCATCTGTTTCACCACGATTTACAATGATTTTTTTGGTAAAAGGATCACGACCTACATGCATAATTTCACCTAACACGCTACTTTCTTCCATGGCTTCATTTGCATCTAGTAATTGACGTAGATGATTATTTTCAAGTGTGAGTGTATTAAGGCGTTGCAATGTAATGTTTTGCTTGAGTGTTAGTTGTTTTAACTGTTTATTTTCGCTTAAAAGATGGTCATGTGTAGAAAAATATTCATTGGTATCGCGATAGATTTGCGCGGGTGTATTGGCTAATAATTGTAATGGATGCAAGGCTGCTTCTAAGCTCTGGCGAAGGTTGACTAGGTATTGTAAGCGAGAGTCAGTCGCCATCAGCGCTAATGATAAGGCGGAAAAAAATACTAAGCGTGCAAAAGCACTTGGGCCGCGGGCAAAAAATGCTGGGGCTTGTTGTTGCTCAAGTTTTTGATTAAAGCTGCGCGCCATGGTTAAGCTGTATTCTTATCTTTCTGCTTTTTTTGATTTAACTGAATTGTATTAATCGCAGTACAAAGCATCCTTTATTTGTGCGTTAGGCCGTTTAAAACGGCCTAAAAAGTCATGCACTTTTCAAAAATATAACTAAATAAGCTTTTAACTTATTTGATTGAGATTCATTTCTTTTTGAGTTTAGTGCATTTAATGCTTATTTTCTTTCATATTATTCGTAAACGAATATGCTGCCTAATTTGTCCATTTCTTCTAAAGCACGCCCACAACCGCGTGCTACACAAGTGAGAGGATCTTCTGCAACAATGACGGGTAAGCCCGTTTCTTCTACCAGCAATCTATCTAAGTCACGAAGCAATGCGCCACCACCAGTTAAGACCATGCCTTTTTCTGCAATATCTGCACCTAATTCAGGAGGTGTTTGCTCTAATGCTGATTTCACTGCACCTACGATTGCATTGAGCGGTTCAGTTAGTGCTTCTAAAATCTCATTACTAGAAATTGTAAATTTGCGCGGCAAGCCTTCCGCAAGGTTACGTCCAGTGACTTCCATTTCTAATACGGTAGAACCAGGAAACGCTGAGCCGATTTTTTTCTTGATTGCTTCGGCAGTAGGCTCAGAAATTTGCATGCCATAGTTACGACGGATGTAATCAATGATTGCTTGGTCAAATTTATCGCCGCCTACGCGCTCAGATTTTGCATAAACAATACCACCAAGTGAAATGACGCCAACTTCAGTGGTACCACCACCAATATCTACCACCATAGAACCTGTTGCTTCAGAAACTGGCATATCAGCCCCAATTGCTGCCGCCATTGGCTCTTCAATCAAAAATACTTGTTTAGCACCCGCACGTTCAGCAGATTCTTTAATCGCGCGGCGTTCTACTTGCGTTGAGCCAACAGGCACGCAAATGATAATACGTGGGCTTGGTGAAAACCAGCGTGCATCGTGTACGCGGCGGATAAAATATTTCAGCATTTGCTCGGTGATAGTGAAATCTGCAATCACACCATCTTTCATTGGGCGAATCGCTTGAATATTTGCAGGCGCTCGTCCGAGCATGCCTTTTGCTTCAGCACCTACAGCTAAAAGAATTTTTTTGCCGCCAGGGCCTCCCTCAAGGCGAATCGCCACAACTGAAGGCTCATCTAAAACGATGCCTTTGCCGCGGGCATAAATAAGAGTATTGGCAGTGCCTAAGTCGATCGCAAGATCGTTTGAAAAGTAGCTAGTTATAAAGCCGAACATTATGTTTATCCTGTGTTTATTACAATTTAATGCAATTTTGGTGCAAGGTCATTGCAAGTTGGCATCTTAATCTTTTCGCTTGATTAAGGAGCACATAAAATCAGGTTATAATACCGTATATCTGGTCGAAAATTAAGATGTGATTACAACTTGTTACAAAACATAGGTAATGTAAATTAGTATTATTAAATTCACAATCAAAAATTGACTTAGTAACCTCTAAAATAAAATCACCTTTAAAATAAAACTATTAAATTTCGGATTATTGAAGCATGGCACTTAGCATTGAAGATATTAAAAAAGTGGCGCATTTAGCGCGTATTGAGGTTAGCGATACGGATGCAGCGGCTACGCTCACTAAATTAACTGGTATTTTGGGTCTAATTGAGCAAATGCAAGCGGTTGATACCACTGGCATCGAGCCAATGTCCCATTCTCAAGATTTAAGCCAACGCTTACGTGATGATGTCATCACAAAAACTAATCTACGCGATGAGTTCCAAAAAAACGCGCCTCTCTTGGGCAATGGCTCAACAGAACAAGCAGTGTCTGGTGGGTTATATCTTGTACCTAAAGTAATTGAATAGTTTGAATATGATAAATAGCTCCTTAAAACAGTTTGGAGAAATGCTCCATACTAAGAAAATTTCTAGTGTTGAACTCACGCAGTCGTTTCTTAGCCGTATTCAGCAATATAACCCAACTATTAATGCTTATATTGCTTTAGATGAGGCAAAAACGCTAGCGCAAGCTAAAGCGGCTGATAGCCGTATTGCTGCTGGAAACGCCGCGCCGCTGACTGGCATTCCAATCGCACAAAAAGATATTTTTTGTGCGAAAGGTTGGCAAACCACTTGTGGTTCTAAAATGCTAGCCAATTTTATTGCGCCGTATGATGCGTACGTCATTACCCAGTTTGATGCAGTAGGGGCGGTAAATTTGGGTAAAACCAATATGGATGAATTCGCCATGGGTTCATCTAACGAAACCAGCTATTTTGGCGGCGTTAAGAACCCTTGGGATTTTGACCGTGTACCAGGCGGCAGTAGTGGTGGTAGCGCGGCGGCGGTAGCTGCTAGACTTTGTGCGGCGGCAACAGGTACTGATACTGGTGGCTCCATTCGCCAGCCAGCTTCACTATGTGGTTTTACAGGTTTAAAGCCAACCTACGGCGTGGTTTCCAGATACGGCATGATTGCATTTGCCTCAAGTTTAGACCAAGCGGGACCAATGGCTAAAAGTGCAGAAGACTGTGCGTTAATGATGAACGTGATGGCAGGTTTTGATGAACGCGATTCAACCAGTTTAAATCGTGAAAAAGAAGACTATACCCGTAGCTTAAATCAGCCATTAGCAGGTTTAAAAATTGGTTTACCAAAAGAGTTTTTTGCTGAAGGTTTAGATGCCAGTGTAGGCAAAGTGATTGAAGATGCCATCGCAGAATACAAAAAATTAGGTGCTGACATTGTAGAAATTTCATTACCCAATACAGGGCTATCAATCCCCGTTTACTACGTATTAGCGCCGGCTGAAGCTTCAAGTAACTTGTCACGTTATGATGGTGTACGTTACGGACATCGTGCCGAATCTTACACAGACCTGATGGACATGTACTGCAAGAGCCGTGCAGAAGGCTTTGGCGCGGAAGTGAAGCGCCGTATTTTGATTGGCACTTATGTATTAAGCGCTGGTTACTACGATGCTTATTACTTAAAGGCGCAACAGATTCGCCGTTTAATTGCGCAAGACTTTGTTGAAGCGTTTAAACAATGTGACGTGATTATGGGCCCTGCGGCGCCATCTACTGCGTTTAAAGCTGGTGAGAAAGTGGATGATCCAGTGGCGATGTATCTGCAGGATATTTACACCATCTCAACCAACTTGGCTGGCTTGCCAGGCATGAGCGTGCCAGCAGGATTTAGTAACGGCCTACCTGTCGGCTTACAAATTATCGGTAATTATTTTGATGAAGCACGTATGTTAAATGTAGCGCATCAGTATCAACAAGTGACAAACTGGCATAGCAAAATGCCAGAGCTGGTATTGCCAAAGGAAGTTAAGTAATGGAATGGGAAGTCGTTATTGGGTTAGAAACCCACACACAACTACAAACGCAAACCAAGATTTTTTCAGGTGCGTCTATCAAATATGGTGCTGAGCCAAATACACAAGCTTGCGAAGTAAGTATTGCCTTGCCGGGTGTTTTGCCAGTGTTAAATAGAGAAGCTGTGCAATGCGCCATTAAGTTTGGTTTGGCGATTGATGCGGAAATTGCACCACGCTCAGTATTTAACCGTAAAAATTACTTTTACCCAGATTTACCAAAAGGGTATCAAATCAGCCAATTTGAATTGCCAGTGGTTGGTAAAGGTAAAGTCACTATTCAAGTACCCGCAGTTGGTAAAAATGCGACTTATGAAAAAGTCATTAACATCACTCGAGCGCATTTAGAAGAAGATGCTGGAAAATCTGTGCATGGCGCCGTTGAAGGCATGAGCGGTATCGATTTAAATCGTGCAGGTACGCCATTATTAGAAATCGTCACTGAGCCTGATATGCGTTCAGCGGCAGAAGCGGTGGCTTATGCAAAAAAATTGCATGAGCTAGTGCAATGGATAGGTATTTGCGACGGCAATATGCAAGAAGGTAGCTTTCGCTGTGATGTAAACGTATCAGTGCGCCCAAAAGGCACAGATAAATTAGGCACACGCCGTGAGATTAAAAACCTCAACTCATTTAAATTTATGACGCAGGCGATTGAATACGAAACACGGTGGCAAATTGAAACTTTAGAAGATGGTGGGACGATACAGCA
>JACMNP010000154.1 GCA_014378495.1 Methylotenera sp.
TACGGTACGTGAAGACTTACTGCGCGTTGATGGACTAACCAAAATTTACGATGGTGCTGTAAAGGCCGTAGATAACGTTTCTTTAACTGTGGCGACGGGTGAGATTTTCGCATTACTAGGCGGCTCTGGTTGCGGTAAATCTACCTTACTGCGTATGCTGGCTGGATTTGAAATCCCTACAAAAGGTAAGATTTTCCTCGCAGGGGAAGATATTACTAACCTACCCCCTTATAAGCGCCCAATTAATATGATGTTTCAGTCTTATGCGCTTTTTCCGCACTTAAGTGTTTGGGAAAACATTGCGTTTGGCTTAAAGCGCGATGGTATGCCAGCCACTGAAATTGCCGCGCGGGTAGATAAAATGCTAGGACTCGTGCAGTTATCTAAATATGCAAAACGTAAGCCGCACCAGCTTTCTGGCGGTCAGCAGCAACGTGTTGCTTTGGCTCGCAGTTTGGCAAAACGGCCTAAACTCTTATTACTCGATGAACCGTTAGGCGCACTCGACAAAAAGTTACGCGAAACTACACAGCTCGAACTCGTTAATATTATTGAAGAAGTCGGCGTGACCTGTGTGCTGGTAACCCATGACCAAGAAGAAGCCATGACCATGGCATCACGCATCGCTGTGATGAGCGAAGGTTACTTTTTACAAGTAGGCTCACCAGACGAAGTATACGAAATGCCAAATAGCCGACAAGTGGCTGATTTTATTGGTAACGTTAATATGTTTGATGGCATCGTAGAAGAAGATGAATCAGACCACGTGACGATACGCTGCGAAGAATGCATACATTATGTTGGTCACGGCATTAGTGGCAATTCAGGAATGAGTGTTGGTGTGGCGTTACGCCCAGAAAAAATCCTGCTGACTAAAGATAAACCACAAGGCGAGTATAACTGGTGTGAAGGTGAAGTGATTGAGATCGTGTATTTTGGTGCGCACACAACTTATCACCTTAAGCTAAATAGTGGCAAAGTCATTAAAGCGCAAGAGCTAAATAGTACGCGCGATTTGAGTTGTGGCTTAACCTGGGGCGACCGTGCTTACGCGCAGTGGAGCGACCTTGCAATGGTAGTGCTAACTCAATAAAGGGGCATGTAATGGCTAAGAAAAACAATTACTTGCAGCGTTTTTTTGATGGTCGCCACGTAGTCATTGGTATACCTTACCTTTGGTTTTTGATGCTAGCGCTAGTGCCTTTGCTGATTGTGCTTAAAATAAGCTTGTCGGAAATGGAGTCTACTTCAGTCTCCAGCATGCTAGATTGGACGCATGGCTGGCCGACGATTAAGTTGAATTTTGCAAGTTATAGTTTTCTTGCTACTGATGAGCTTTACTACAAAACTTACTTATCCTCGCTCAAATATGCACTGATGACCACAGCAATTTGTTTGGTCATAGGCTACCCATTTGCTTATTTTATGGCACGTAGCCCTAAACATTTGCAACCTACACTATTGATGCTCATTATGTTGCCGTTTTGGACTTCATTTTTACTACGTATTTATGCTTGGAAAACCTTGCTGGTAAACAATGGCGTAATCAATAATGTGTTGATCAGCTTGCATGTGATCAATGAGCCAATTGCGATGATGAACACGCCATTTTCATTAATGGTCGGTATGGTCTACTCTTACTTACCTTTTATGATATTGCCGCTGTACGCCAATTTATCTAAGCTGGATTTACGTTATTTAGAAGCGGCTGCTGACTTGGGCACCAGTCCATTTAAAGCATTTTGGTTAATCACTGTACCGCTCTCTAAGGCCGGCATTATCGCAGGTTCTATGTTGGTGTTTATTCCAGCGGTGGGTGAGTATGTGATACCAGAGTTACTTGGTGGCTCAGATACGCTGATGATAGGCCGCGTGTTGTGGGATGAGTTCTTCAGCAATAATGATTGGCCAATGGCATCCGCGGTAGCTGTGATTATGATATTGCTAATCATGTTACCCATGGCAATCTACAATAAATATCAATCTGAACAATTGGAGCCTAAGACATGAATAACTCCGTCATAAAGTGGTTCAGCCAAAGTTGGATGGTAGCGGTATATATTTTCTTATATATGCCCATTATTACCTTGGTGATATTTTCTTTTAACGATTCTCAGCTAGTAACCGTTTGGAGCCATGCGAGCTTTAGATGGTATACCGCGTTAATGCAAGATGATGATTTAATCTCGGCAGTAGGCTTATCACTCAAAATCGCCTTATTTTCCGCCTTAATTTCGGTATTTTTTGGCACATTTACTGCGTTTGCTTTAAATAGATATAAACGCTTTAAAGGCCGTACATTATTGTCGTCTATGGCAAGTACACCGCTAGTGATGCCAGATGTGATTGTCGGATTATCATTATTGCTAATGTTGGTTTCTTTACAGCAATGGCTAGGTTATCCTGAGCGCGGTTTATTTACCATTTTGCTTGGGCATGCTTTACTGGGTACAGCCTACGCTACGGTGGTAGTTACCTCGCGCTTACGTGAAATGGATGGCAAGTTAGATGAAGCCGCTATGGATCTAGGTTGCAAACCACTACAAGTATTCAGGTTAGTGACATTGCCGTTGCTAGTGCCTGCTTTAGTGTCAGCATTTCTACTAACATTTACCCTTTCATTTGATGATGTAGTGTTGTCATCATTTTTATCAGGCCCAGGCTATTCAACTTTGCCTATGGTGATTTTTTCACGCGCACGTTTGGGGCTAAACCCAACCATCAATGCAGTGGCTACCGTTACGATCACTGTAGTCACAATCGCGGTAATCGCTTCCAGCTTCTATACCTCACACCAAGAGCGCAAACGTAAGCGTGAGGTAGCACAAGCTTATAGTGATACCAATCAGTAATAAGGGGCTTATTTACATTATTTGTACGCTCATAATTTGTAAGCTACATAGTATGTAGAACTCAACTTTACTTTGAAGTTAAGTTTTACATACGAATTAAGTTAGCCAATTATCAACTACAGCATTCAAACTAAAGTACCCCAAAAGCACCTAAAGTAATCCAAATTATCAAAGCAGGTAACATCATGTCAAATCAGCCAATCTCATTAGCACTTAATCATTCAGCTTTACTTAAACCGGGGTTGGCTTGGCTAGCGGGGCAATGGGTCAGTGCAGATTCAGGCGAAACTATTATGGTCACTAACCCAGCTAATGGTGAAGTGGTCGGTTCAGTGCCGCTCATGCGTGGTGACGAAACGGCACGTGCTATTGCCGCTTCAGAGATTGCGCAAAAATCCTGGAAAGCGCTAACTGCACAGGCGCGTGCCGTCATACTCAGGCGCTGGTTTGATTTGATTATTAAGCATAGAGAAGATTTAGCGAGACTACTGACAGCTGAACAAGGTAAACCGCTCGCGGAAGCGCGTGGCGAAGTGACTTATGGCGCAAGCTTTATTGAGTGGTTTGCTGAAGAAGCCAAGCGTGTTTATGGTGAAGTGATTCCTGCGCCTATGGATGATCGTCGTATTTTGGTGCTAAAACAGCCGATTGGTGTTACAGCTGCAATAACGCCTTGGAACTTCCCCATTGCTATGATTACGCGAAAAGCAGCGCCAGCATTGGCTGCTGGCTGTAGCATGATTATAAAACCTGCTGAACAAACGCCACTTTCTGCCATTGCTTTGGCAGTATTGGCGGAAGAAGCAGGTATTCCTAGCGGTGTGTTGCAGGTGATTACTGGCGATGCACGTCAAATAGGCGCAGTGTTATGTGAGAGTACTGTCGTCACTAAGTTATCATTTACAGGATCTACCGAAGTAGGCCGTATTTTAATGCGCCAATGTGCAGACACTATTAAAAAACTATCGCTGGAGCTGGGTGGAAACGCGCCCTTCATTGTGTTTGATGATGCAGATTTAGATGCAGCAGTAGAAGGGGCTTTGATTAGCAAATTCCGTAATGCAGGCCAAACCTGCGTGTGTGCGAATCGACTTTTTGTACAAGATGGTGTGTTTGACGCTTTTACCAAAAAACTGGCACTGAAAGTGGCCCAGTTAAAATTAGGTGAAGGCATGGCAGATGGCGTGACACAAGGTCCACTCATTGATAACGCTGCTATAGAGAAAGTAGAAAGCCATGTTGCAGATGCACTTGCTAAAGGCGCAACGTTAATACAAGGCGGCAAACGTCATGCACTTGGCGGCACTTTTTATGAGCCTACCGTGTTGGCTGAAGTGAGCGCAGATTCGATGATTTTTCGTGAAGAAACTTTTGGCCCAGTTGCGCCGCTGTTTCGTTTTAAAACGGATGATGAAGTGATTGAACTGGCGAATCGTACAGAATTTGGCTTAGCTTCTTACTTTTTTAGTCGTGATATTGGTCGAATTTGGCGTGTGGCAGAGGCATTAGAATATGGCATGGTTGGTGTGAATACAGGCATGATCTCAACTGAGGTGGCACCCTTTGGTGGCATTAAGCAATCTGGCTTAGGCCGTGAAGGCTCACATCACGGTATTGATGATTATCTCGAAATTAAATATGTGTGTATGGCAGGGCTATAGATTAAGGCAAATAGGGTCAGGATAAATGGCGCTAGGGTAAACAGGATTAGGATAAACGGTTATGAAAAATAATGAAGTGACTATAGATTGGCATGCACGTGCCAAAGCCTTAAAAATTGATGGCCGTGCCTTTATTAATGGTAAGCGTGTCAATGCGGTAGATGGCAGCACTTTTGAGTGTTTTTCGCCAATAGATGGTCGAAAATTAGCCGATGTGACTGCTAGTAAAGCTGCAGATATTGACTTGGCTGTTGTTGCGGCGCGTACAGCATTTAATGATAGACGCTGGGCTGGATTATCGCCACGCGAACGCAAGCAAACGATGATTCGTTTCGCAGATTTGTTATTAGCAAATAAAGAAGAACTCGCTTTACTAGAAACGTTGGACATGGGCAAACCAATTACTGCCAGTTTGAATGTAGATATTAATTCAGCAGCCAATAGCCTGCGTTGGTTCGGGGAGGCGATCGATAAAGTCTATGATGAAATCGCGCCAACTGCCGCAAATACATTAGCGATGATTACGCGTGAACCTATAGGCGTTGTTGGCGCAATTGTGCCGTGGAACTACCCCATTTTAATGGCTTGCTGGAAAATTGCACCTGCGCTGGTAACAGGCAATAGTGTGATACTAAAGCCTTCGGAAAAATCACCATTGACGGCATTAAGGCTTGGCGACTTGGCAGTGGAGGCAGGTATTCCAGCGGGCGTATTAAACATTTTACCTGGCTTTGGTGCAGAAACTGGCACACCGCTAGCGATGCACATGGATGTAGACTGCATTGCCTTTACTGGTTCTACTGGTGTGGGTAAAAAAATACAAATCATGGCTGGGCAAAGCAACCTTAAACGGGCTTGGTGTGAGTTAGGCGGCAAATCACCTAATATTATCTTTGCTGATTGTAAAGATATGGACAAAGCTGCTGCCGCTTCAGCCA
>JACMNP010000027.1 GCA_014378495.1 Methylotenera sp.
AAAAAAACCATTAGAAAATTGGCTGAGCCAGATTGCATCATTAGCAGGTAAAGCAATCGCCAGCGTCGCCCATTTGGGATTTGCGCCCATCGCTGCCATATCTGAAACATTGACAGCTAGTGATTTCCAACCCAGTTGATAAGCATCGGCATCCATAAAGAAGTGAGTGTCAGCTACCAGCATGTCCGCTGATACAGCGAGCTCAGTGCCTGCTGAAAGGGAAAGTAAAGCAGCATCATCACCTATGCCTAAATTGGTGTGCTGAGTAGCCTTAGTAAAGTGCTGACGAATTAAGTCAAATTCTGACATATTGATTAAGCAGATTTTTTAATGGCTGATTTAGGCCTGAACGCGTTGACTATCGCTTCGTTAGTTTCTAAATATGGCATGGGATTTTCAGCGGTTTCTAATAGATCCAAACAATACGGCACAGCAGCAAATATACCGTGCACTTTAATGTTGCCGGCCTCATCTTTTAAGCCTTCTAGCGTTTGTGCAATTGCTTTAGGCTGACCAGGTAGGTTAATGATTAAACATTGTTTGCGAATCACCGCAACTTGCCTAGAAAGAATCGCTGTTGGTACAAAATTTAAGCTAATTTGCCGCATCTGCTCACCAAAACCAGGCATTTCTTTATCGGCAACATTGAGTGTGGCTTCTGGGGTTACGTCACGTAAAGCAGGGCCTGTTCCACCTGTGGTTAAAATCAAATGACAACCTTCAACATCCACTAAGTCGATTAGCATCGCTTCAATCTCTTCTTGTTCATCGGCAATTACTCTGGCAACGAACTCAACTGGCGTAATGAGCGCACTATCAATCCAGCTTTTAAGCGTAGGGATGCCTTTGTCTTCATATACGCCGCTACTTGCGCGGTCGCTAATTGAAACTAAACCAATTTTAATGAATTGTTTTATCATTCGTTTGTCTATCTAATATGTTATGCAAATAAATTAAAATTGCATTAAGACTCAATCATACCATTACCAACATGTAGGATTTTATCAAAGGATTTATTCATGCCACCTACCACGCGCTCTGTAGTTGTAAATTCATCGAATAGCAGTCAAGTATTCAACAATAAAAAAATCATCACTGCGTTTTTGTTACTCAGTTTATTGAGCTTAGGCTCGTTATTGGTTGTAACGCAATCACATGCAGATGAAGCAAACTTATATGCAAAAAATTATAAAGAGCAAAATGCTTATCACTTGAAATCGCTAAGCGCTAATCCAGATACAAAAATGTTAGTCAGTAATCATAAAGATGATGACAATATCAGTATGCTAGAAGGCGGCTATGACATGATGGGCTCATCTGGCTTTGATGCAACTGATGTGCCTGCGGATTTAGCGTTACAACATGCAAAATCGATTAAAGCCGATACAGTATTGGTTTACAGCAAATATGGGTCTGCTAAAACTAACAGTTCTAAAATAGAGTTAATCAAAGAGGCTGCAAAAAAAGGTGGTGAAATTGATGCCAAAGATTTAGTGGACGAGCCAACTAAATATACCTATTACGCTAGTTACTGGGCAAAATTGCCCATGCCATTATTGGGTGTGCATGTGATTAAGTTAAAAAAACAAGCTGACCCAGATGATGCCGATGCAGCTAAACCACTTGAAGAAAAAGGCTTAAAGATCATCGCAGTGATTCAAGAATCACCTGCCGCAAAAGCGAACATCGTAAAGGGCGATACGCTACTTAAAATTGGTGATGTTGCGCTAGTGAAGCCTGATGATTTATTTGCTGCCGTTAAACGCTATCAAGGTCAAACTGTGCCAGTAGAACTACAACGTGGTGATTCTGAAGTGAAAACTACAGTTGCATTGAATACACGCAAATAGAATCTAGACAGTAATAAAGTTGTCATTATCCTATAAAAAAGCCTGCTAGATGCAGGCTTTTTTATTGGATGAAGGTTAATTTAATATGGATATGGGATAACTAAATTAAGAATAATACGGCGGCAACAATCGTTGGGGGCAACGCGCCTAAAAGTAGCTGGCCAGCACCAATTGAGCAATCATTAAAACCCTGTTTGAGTAAGGCTGCCCCAGCGGGGTTAGGCGCATTAGCAATAAGCGTTAAGCCGCCGCCAGCGACTGCACCAGCCATCAGCATATATTTTGCTTCATCGGATAAACCTATAATTTGCGACCCAAGAAAAGTCAGCGCGGCATTATCGGTAATAGCCGTGAGTGCTGTCGCGCCGAAGAAAAGCTGCAGAGGTGCAAGACTCGATACGATAGGTTGCAGCCACCATTGTTGCATGCCGCCAAGTACTACTAAGCCTGCTAGAAAGAAGCCAACTAATAATCCTTCTTTAAGGATAAGTGGGGATTGATAACGCTCATATGCTTGCGTGAAACCCAAGAATAATAAAAATAAACCAAAAAATATCACAGGGTGGTGAGCAAAAACGACAACACCTACTAAAAAGAGTATATGAATCAAACTAACCATTACTGGCGTTTTAAGTTTATCTAGTGGCGTAATAGAATCTTTAATATTTATTAAATGCTGGCGCAAGAGATAGCAAACAACAGTGGCATTGATCAGCACTGCAATTGCTGCTTTCCAACCAAAAGTGCTGGCCATAAATGCAGAATCCCATTGCCAAGCTTTTGCCACCATAAGGACTGGCGGTGCTGCATAAGAGGTGAGTGTGCCACCTATCGAGATGTTGACAAAAAGTACACCAAGCGCCGCGTACTTTAGCCATTCAGGCATGCCTTGCTTAAAGACTTGTGGTGCGAGCATTAAGGCTGCAATGGTCATTGCGGCAGGCTCAGTAATGAATGATCCTAGCAAGGGCACAGCGGCTAAGCTTAACCAAACTTGCGCTAATATATTATTAATCGGTAGTATTTTTGCAATTAACGTAATTAAACCTCTTACTACGCCAAGTACTGGTTGTGATGCCGCAACCACCATTACGACGAAAACAAACATAGGCTCAGTGTAATGCCTAGACTCTACATAAGTGATTGCTTTGTCACCACCGGCAAAAATGGCCAGTAATGCAATCAGAATAAATGCCCAAAAGCCAAACACAACCTCAACTTCGCCAAGCAAATGAAACAAGCCTGCATGACTAGGGTGGCGATTTGATAATACCTCAAATGATTTTGCAGTGAATGTATGTATGAGCGCTAAAGCAAAAACGATCGCTGCAACAATTTCCATGCGATGGTCCATTAATTTTCGCTATTCATACCTAGTGATTTTTGGACTATTGCTGAGATTTTCATCTGATAACTCTTCAGTAATCTCATCACTTGATTGATTACTAGTTGCTTCACGAAGTAACTTGAAAATTTCTCGGCTACTTTTAGGAGGCTTATTTGCAGCAAGTTCTTTTTGCGCATTACGTATTAAAGTACGTAATTGTTGAATATCGGTTTTTGGATGTAAGGCGATAAATTCTGCCAATGCGTTACTATCCGCAATCATACGATCACGCCAGCGTTCTAATCCATGAAAATAAGCATTTTCAGCGGTATGTTTACCATCCCAGCGAGCTAATTGTTCTAAGATAGGTGCATTATCAATCTCGCGCATCAACCGACCTAAGTATTGGCGGTGACGCCTAGTAGCGCCATTGGCAGTAATTTTTTTAGTATCGAGCACAGCGGTTAATACAGTATCTGGCAAGTCTAACTTCAAAAGCTTATCTTTAGGCAGTTCAGATAAACGCACGCCAAGTTCCTGCTGCGCGTCTGCCTCTGCTTTCAATTTAGTTTTACTTATGGGCTCTTCAGCGTCTAACTTTGCGCTTAAATTTGCATCATAACTAAAATCAATGCCCGTATTTGTCTTTTTAGGTTTCATGCTGCGGTATGATAGCATTTTTTAGTAATTATTTTAGCGTAACAACATTCGATACACCAAGTGAGAGATGAAAAGTAATGGCAGATTCAGGGTTTAGTTATTCTTTAGATGAAATTAAGCAAATGTCGGAAGACGTCCTTAAAGTAGCAAAATCTTACGGTGCTAGCGCCACAGAGGCGGAGTTAAGTTTAAGCATAGGTCAAAACGTTTCTGTGCGTTTGAATGAGGTTGAAAATATAGAATATAACCGCGATAAAGGCATGTCGGTTACCGTATATTTTGGTCAACAAAAAGGGCATGCCAGTACTTCTGATTTAAGTCCACAAGCGCTTAAAGACACCGTTGCAGCGGCATGTAATATTGCTAAATATACAGCTAAAGACGAGTTTTGCGGCTTGGCCGACGCTAACTTAATGGCAACGGATATTTTAGATTTAGATTTACATCATCCTTGGAACATTTCGGTAGATGAAGCCATTGCCATTGCCAAAGAATGTGAGGCTGCTGCATTAGGTGTGGATGCACGTATCACTAACTCAGAAGGTGCAAGTGTTTCTACCAGCTCGGGTTATTTTGCTTATAGCAATAGTCATGGATTTACTGGTGGCTACCCAAGCTCACGGCATGGCATCAGTTGTTCAGTGATTGCAGAGGCCGAGGCTAGTATGCAGCGCGATTACTGGTATAGCACTTCACGTGCATCCGTAGACTTAGAATCTGCGTTTGATATCGGTAAGTTAGCTGGTGAGCGCACTGTCAGGCGGTTAAATTCTAAAAAAATCAAAACTTGCCAAGTACCTATTTTGTTTGAAGCACCATTGGCGAGTGGCTTAATTTCGTCGCTCATTAGCGCAATCTCAGGGGGTAATCTTTATCGTAAATCCTCATTTTTATTAGATAGTTTAGGTCAACAAGTCGCCAGTCCTCTGCTCAATATTTATGAAGACCCACATATTAAAAAGGGTCTGGCAAGTTGCCCATTTGACAATGAAGGTGTTGCTTCACATGCCCGTCAATTAGTGAAAGATGGTGTGTTACAAGGTTATGTATTAGGCAGTTATTCCGCACGTAAGTTAGGCATGCAAACAACAGGTAATGCAGGTGGCAATCATAATTTAATTGTGCAGTCAGGCGCGCATGACTTTGCTGGT
>JACMNP010000155.1 GCA_014378495.1 Methylotenera sp.
AGTTAGAAAGCCCGCGATGCAGATACCAGAAAATCAAAACTCACAATCTACTAAGGAAAGCCCTTTTAAAGGAAAAACCGGTCTTCCCCGGCTAATGAATGCTTTTGGTTATTCGTTAGAAGGTTTTAAAGCGGCTTTTAAGCATGAAGATGCTTTTCGGCAAGAGGTATTTTTAGCGATTATCCTCATTCCATTAGCATTTTATTTAGGAAAAAGCCCGATTGAAAAGGCATTGATGATTGCTAGTGTGTTGCTAGTATTGATTGTCGAGCTATTAAACTCTGCAATTGAGGCTGCTGTCGATCATACCTCAACAGAGCACCATGCATTGGCTAAACGCGCTAAAGATATTGGTAGCGCGGCAGTATTCCTGGCCTTATCGATTGTTGCAGTTGTTTGGGGATTGGTATTGATAGGTTAACAGTATCATTATGTTAATCCTAAAATAATCACTGTGAGTAATTAGCCATAAAGCCAACCATCACTTATTACTCGCAGTGATGCCTTCAGTTAAAAATCACTACGTAACCCAATTAATATAGATCGCTCGCCCTGAGGTGAAATATCTTTCAAAAATGAAGCATGATCTCTAATATCTTGATTCAGCAGGTTATTTGCTTTTGCAAATACTTCTACATTTAATTTGGTTGGTAATTTATAGCTAACTAGTGCGCTTAAATCAGTGTAACCATCCGTCGCTAGTTCATTTGCGGCGGTGCGATTTTGCTCAAATGCATGTAGCACATCTACTCTAGCGCCAAAGCTATTTTTTTGATAATGCAATCCAGCACCTAACCTAAGTGGTGCTATGCGTGGCAATGCATCGCCTGTTGTTAGATTGGTGGCGCGAACGTAATCACCACGCAGAAGCAAATCTAGGCTGTCGTATACATTAAATTTTCCTTCAGCTTCAAAGCCTTTAAAGCTTGCAGCAACCTGTGTGAATTGTGCAATGGGTATTAATTGCCCGTCAAATAATGCAGTATTCGGGGTATCTAATAAGCCAATAAAACTACTAAAGCGTGTGTAGTAAGGTCCAGCGCTAAATGAGTTTTTACCATCTTTCCAACGAACTTGTGCATCTATACCGTTAGAACGTTCCTTACCAAAACTGGTATTTCCAATTTCAAATTGTCCAGTAGCAAGGTGTGGTCCATTAGCATAAAGCTCGAAATAGCTAGGTGCACGCTCATTATGCGAAAGATTGCTCGCAAGAGACCAATTGCTATCGATTGTATAAAGGCCCCCAAATGCATAGCTATTAGGGTTAAAGCTATGATTTTGAGCAGGCCCAAACGTAGCATTGTCAGCAGAGTCTACTGAAGTGTGTTCTACACGGCCACCAAAGCTTAATTTTAGTTTATCTATTGGCAATTCCTCATAAGCATAAACCGCTTTGGATTGTGTATTGGTGGTAGGTACAAAAGCTTCTTCACCTAGGGCTTCAAAAGTCGTGTTTTGAAATTGCAGTCCAAGTACACCATTTAATTGCAGATTGTTAGTAAGACTTATTTTTGCATGACTTGCTTCAACCGAGCCTTCAACCCCTTTATTTTTAAAAGTGGTGCCAACGTCTCCAGTGCTCGTTTCTATTTCCTTATGAATATAATCGGTGTAAGCCATCCTCACTTTCACACGATTGATAATGCTGCCTAAGTCACTGAATTCTGAAGCAATATCCCAGCGTTGACTTTTCATATCAATATGTACATCCTCTTCAGCCACGGTGCCATAGTCACTGTTAAAGCCAGAGTAAGACGCACCTATATAGCCATTATCAAAGGTGAGCGAAGCGCCAATAGCACCACCATCACCGGTGGCATTACTATTCACTAGTTTGCCGTCATTAGTGCGCGGTGTGCCATCAGCTTCACTTTTTCGTTTTGATACAGCAAAGCCTGGAATATCTAAATCACTGCTTTTACGGGTATAAGCATCGGCATGAATGGCTAATTGGCCATTGCCAACATCTACTACCCCTGCCACATTGCTTTGGCTATCTGGACCGCCTAGCCGCGCTTCAGCTCTGCCAGTAATGCCCTCTAATTTTTCAGTAGGAATGCGATGGTCGATGGCATTTACCACCCCACCCACAGCACTACCACCGTAAAGTAAGGCAGCTGGCCCACGTACAACATCAATTTGTTCAATCACTAATGGGTCAATTGATACGGCATGATCAAAACTTAAAGAGGACGCATCGACAATTCCTACGCCATTTTGCATGATACGCACGCGTTCACCATCTAGCCCGCGAATGATAGGGCGTGAAGCATTGGGGCCATAGTGCGTTGCGCTAACACCAGGAATGCCATCTAGGGTATCGCCTAAAGTGCTTTCGCGTCTTAGAGATAACTCACGACCGTTTAATACCGTTACGGGTACTATTAAGTCGTCTGAACCTAGACCAAGTGGATTGCCAGTGACTGCAACAGAAGGCAAATCAATTTTAGTCACAGTATCTTTATTTGTAACATCATCTGCCAATGCTAAAGGGCTGGCAAAGGCAGTTAAAATACTTAAGATTAATGGTTTGTAAGTAGGAAAGTGTTTATATTGTGATTTTGACTGCAATAAAGATTGCAGTTTTTTAGTTCGATTTTTCATGAAATTCTCTCATAACAATAGCGTAAACAACAGTGATAGCCAGCATTAATCAGTACCCATCTGGTTAGACTAATGGCTAAAAGTAATGCAACTTGCTTAATCTAAAATAAGATTTTAGGGTTTGCTAGTGCAAAATAACTGATTACTAAATGAGAGTGGGCGGTGCGCGTGCGCTGTAATGACGAGGTTTAGAGGAGGGTGCTTTAGTTAAACTATTACTAATAAATAAATGCTTAACTGCGGCTGAAATTAATGCAACGTGAGTGCCCGATATAACATGACCAAGTTCTGCATAACTGACACATTTTTCACATACTGGATTATGCTGTACTGGATTATTCGAGCTATTTTTATTAAAAGATTGTTTATCAAAATCTTGCTTAGATAAACTTGGTTGTTGATTGAGTGCTGCAGCGTCAGAGTAGTGCGAAATTTCATGCGTTACAGCGCCAATTTGGGCGAAGCCAAAAGACAAGATAAGCGATAGAGTAAAGATTAAACGATGCAACATAATTGCATTTTAGCAGAAAGTTTGTTGATTGATATAAAAATAAAAAAGGCCACAATGGTGGCCTTTTTTATGAGCTAATAATTGAAGATATTAAGCTGCAAAGTTTGCGCTAGCAAAATCCCAGTTAGCTAAAGACGCTAAGAATGTCTCAACAAATTTAGGGCGTGCATTGCGGTAATCAATATAATAAGCATGCTCCCAAACGTCGATGGTCAGTAACGCTTTATCGCCAGTGGTCAGTGGAGTACCTGCTGCACCCATGTTTACAATATCCACTGAACCGTCCGCTTTTTTCACTAACCATGTCCAGCCTGAACCAAAGTTACCGACTGCAGAAGTTTGAAATGCTTTTTTGAAGTCATCAAATGAACCCCATTTCGCATTGATAGCATCAGCTAATGCACCAGTTGGAGCACCGCCACCATTAGGCTTCATGCTGTTCCAAAAAAATGTGTGGTTTGAAACTTGTGCTGAGTTATTGTAAATACCACCAGAAGATTTTTTAATGATTTCTTCTAGACTTAAATTTTCAAACTCAGTGCCTTTAATGAGATTATTTAAGTTTGTCACATAAGCTTGGTGATGCTTTCCATAATGAAAATCGAGGGTTTCTTCTGAGATAAATGGTGCTAAAGCATTTTTAGCATAAGGTAAAGCAGGTAAAGTATGTTCCATGATATTTCCTTCTAACAGTTAATAATGATGTTGAACTCTTTGGATGACAAATTGATGTACTTTTAGTTTAGTAAAGTTTAATAACAGTTTGCCTAATCTGAGTATCTATTTTTTCTTGGCACGTGGATGTGCTTTATCGTACATAGTGGCAAGATGTTGAAAGTCAAGATGCGTATATATTTGCGTGGTACTAATATTGGCATGGCCTAACATTTCCTGTACTGCTCTTAAGTCTTGACTGGATTGTAGCACGTGGGTCGCAAAGCTATGGCGCAATAAATGTGGATGCATATCGATATTAACACCTTGTTTGATGGCCCATTCTTTGATGCGGTATTGCACAGCACGTGGTGTGATTCTACGCCCCTGTTGGGTGACAAATACCGCTTTAGGATTTGTATCCGCGATTATAATTTCAGCGCGTCGCTGAAGCCAAACTTTCATCGCGTTCATTGCATGGCTACCCATTGGGACAATACGCGTTTTATTACCCTTCCCCGTCACCATCACAGTACCTTCGGAAAAATCCAGCATATCAATCTCTAAATTCACTAATTCTGCTAAACGTAATCCTGAAGAGTAAAACAGCTCCAAAATGGCATGGTCGCGTTGTGTCAGTAAATCATCGCCTTTCAGGTCTACAAATTTAATCACTTGGTCAACAGATAAAGCTTGTGGCAGTGTTTTTGGTGATTTTGGCGCACGTAAGCCTATGACAGGATTTTGGCTGTAGCCATGCTGATGAATTAAATAGTTATAAAATCCACGCCATGCCGAAAGTGCTCGCGCGATACTTTTGCCGCTTAAACCTCGACTATGCAAAGTGCCAATCAGGCGTCTGATGTGCGTATTTTGTACTACATCTAAACTTACATTTTCAGTAAGCGACTCAAGTAGTTTAATATCTCGAGCATAATTTTGGCAGGTGAGCGTGCTTAAACCACGCTCAAAAGTTAAATGTTGTAGGTAATCGTCAAGATGATTCAAAGATTAATTTAACTCGTTTATATTGCATCGCTAACTTACAAATAATTCACCACAGCCGCGCTAACCAAACTACCTATACGCTCAAGGTACATTGTGCCCATATTTGTTTTGAAGCGATGCTGCTCTTCTGCGCCAAGTATCAACACACCAAAAATATGTTTAATGTCTTTTGTTTTAGCAAATTCTTTAAACAAAGGAATAAAGGCAAATGATTGTAAATGTGGCTCTAGCAATTCATCAACCACAGTTGGCTTTGTGCCACAAAATGGCGCATTAAGTGCCATTACCCAATCGCTAAAAGCCTCATTAACTGGCGCAAAAGCGATATTATTGACTAGCGCTTGATCATTTGGTTTTAACCAAATATGTAAGTGGGTTTGCGAGACTGAAAAATCTTGCTTTAGATCTTTAGAAATGACTTGCTCTAGTACTTCAAACCCTAATTGATTACTTTGATTTGCCATTAATTTAATCGCTAAAGCATGCACTTTGGCGCTTGTGACATCATTTTCCTCAGCAAACTCAATTAATTGAGCCAGCTTCACTTCAAGCACACGTATTTTGTCTCGTTGCGCTAGTTGCTGCCGCTCTGCCAATGAAATTGCCCCGCTACCATGCGGGCTAGGCAAATAAATTTCACTCAGTAAATTGGCATGTTGCTCAAAAAAATGGGGATGTTTACGTAAAAACTCACTGACTTGCTCATCAGAAATTAAATTATCCAACGTTTGAATATCTTGTTGCATGGTAATCCTTAATTAACGCTTATTTTTCTTAAATTAATGTGACTGAACCAGTAAATACCGTCACTGCAGGTCCTGTCATCATGACTGGCGAAGTGCCGCCTTTCCAAGCAATATGTAATTCACCACCACGTGCAGATACTTGAACTGGAGACTCTAGTTTACCTAATTGAATACCCGCTACCACAGCTGCACAAGCGCCTGTACCACAAGCTAAAGTTTCTCCGCTACCACGTTCAAAGACCCTTAATTTAATATGGTGCCTATCAATTATTTGCATAAAACCCGCATTTACGCGCTCTGGAAAGCGAGGATGCACTTCAATCAAGCTGCCGATTTGAAGCACAGGTGCAGTATCTATATCGTCAACAATTTGCACCGCATGTGGATTGCCCATAGAAATAGCCGCGATGTTTAATCTTTGATTGCCAACATCAAGTGTATAAGTATCTGCAACAGCATCCACGATAAATGGAATACTAGTAGGTTCGAATATTGGTGGCCCCATATTGACTGTGACTAAACCGCTTTCTTCTAACATGAGTGTAATGATGCCACTCGCGGTTTCAACTTCAATGCGATGTTTTGAAGTTAAGCCCTGCTCAATCACAAAACGTACAAAACAGCGCGCCCCATTGCCACATTGTGACACTTCACTACCATCGGCATTAAAAATTCGATATTTAAAATCAGCAATAGTTGAACTTTCAACTAGTAATAGTTGGTCATATCCAATACCAAATTGACGGTGTGCGAGTGTTTTGATTTGCGTTGGTGTTAAATCAACAGGCTGATTAATGGCATCAATGACGATAAAGTCATTGCCCGCGCCTTGCATTTTGGTGAATTCTAATTTCATCTATGTATTATAAATTGTTACAGAAAGTTGGTAGTAGAATAATTCGTCATTTAGTAGGTATTGTCACAATATTTATGTAAAATCACGAGCTTGCAATTGACCTGATTATCATGCTTCAGCCTTTAGTATGAAAATCATTTCATTTTTACTTATTATTTTTTTCAAGGCGCTTCAATGACAGATTATCTTTTTACTTCAGAATCCGTTTCTGAAGGTCACCCAGACAAACTCGCAGACCAAGTATCAGACAGCATTTTAGATGCTATTTTAGCTCAAGATCCAACAGCACGTGTAGCGGCAGAAACCTTAGCCAACACTGGCTTAGTAGTGCTTGCAGGTGAAATTACGACTACAGCCAATGTTGATTATATTAAAGTAGCGCGCGACACAATTAAACGTATTGGCTACGACAATACAGAATACGGCATCGACTACAAAGGTTGCGCAGTATTAGTTGCTTACGACAAACAATCGCCAGACATTGCACAAGGTGTAGATGGCGCACAAGATGACCCATTAGACCAAGGTGCAGGTGACCAAGGTTTGATGTTTGGTTATGCGGTTGATGAAACACCGCAATTGATGCCATTACCGATTTGGTTAAGCCACCGTCTAATGGAACGCCAAGCACAATTGCGCAAAGATGGTCGTTTGCCATGGTTACGTCCAGATGCGAAATCACAAGTGACTGTGCAATATGTCGATGGCAAACCTTACAAGATTGATACTGTTTTAGTGTCAACGCAGCATTCGCCAGAAATGAGCCTAGAAGATATTCGTGAAGCAACGATTGAAGAAATTATTAAACCAATGTTGCCTAAAGAGTTGATTAAAGGCGATATTAAGTTTTTAGTGAATCCAACAGGCCGTTTTGTCATTGGCGGACCACAAGGTGATTGCGGCTTAACAGGTCGTAAAATCATTGTAGATACTTATGGTGGTGCAGCCCCTCACGGTGGTGGTGCGTTTTCAGGTAAAGACCCATCAAAAGTAGACCGTAGTGCGGCTTATGCAGGGCGTTATGTGGCAAAAAACATCGTGGCTGCTGGCTTAGCATCACGTTGTTTAGTGCAAGTGAGTTATGCAATCGGGGTCGCACAACCTACTTCTGTAATGGTTGAAACTTACGGCACAGGTAAAGTGTCAGATGAGTTGCTGAAAAAATTAGTGCTAGAACATTTTGACTTGCGCCCAAAAGGCATCGTTAAAATGCTAGATTTATTACGCCCGATTTACACTAAAACGGCTGCTTATGGTCACTTTGGTCGTGATGAGCCAGAATTTACTTGGGAAGCGATAGATAAAGCATCGGAATTAAAAGCAGCAGCAGGGCTTTAATTTATTTAATGAAATCATAGCGTTGTTATAGTTGCAATAACGCTTTTTTGACAAAAGTTATGATTTCATTATAATTGTGTCTTTAGATTTATTTGATTTACCCATAACCGAGGAACGTTGCAAGGTTAAGTAAGCACTTTCAATAAGTTGCTTATTTTGAACCCTAGGCTCGGTTAGCAATATATATGTGCGTTTTGTCATATGTATTGTAAACGGCGTTCACCTAACCGTGCCAGACACGGGATGCAGGTGGGCAAAGTTACAATGTCTCTCGGTTCATCCCTTCTGGTCACCAAATTTCATTATTGTTTAAGGAAAAACGATGAATACCGTGACTGATTTAACATTTAAAGATTATGTAATTGCTGATATCAATTTAGCCAGTTTTGGCCGTAAAGAAATTGCTATTGCTGAAACAGAAATGCCAGGTTTAATGGCAATTCGTGAAGAATTTGCGCTTGTACAACCTTTAAGAGGTGCGCGCATTACTGGCTCACTTCACATGACGATTCAAACTGCCGTGCTGATTGAAACGCTTAAAGATCTAGGCGCTGAAGTACGCTGGGCATCATGCAATATCTACTCTACACAAGACCACGCTGCCGCTGCGATTGCTGCTGGTGGCACACCAGTGTTTGCTATCAAAGGCGAAACCTTGACTGAGTATTGGGATTATACCCATCGCATTTTTGAATGGGCTGATGGTGGCTACACTAATATGATTTTAGATGATGGTGGCGATGCGACATTGCTTTTACATCTAGGTACACGTGCTGAGAAAGATTTATCAGTGATTGCTAATCCTACTTCAGAAGAAGAAATCTGTTTGTTTGATGCAATTAAAGAAAAACTAAAAGTTGATCCAACTTGGTATTCAGTACGCTTAGCTAAAATAATTGGCGTGACTGAAGAAACGACTACTGGCGTGCACCGTTTGTATCAAATGCACAAAGAAGGCAAATTGGCTTTCCCAGCAATTAACGTTAATGACTCAGTGACAAAATCAAAATTCGATAATTTATACGGCTGTCGTGAATCATTGGTCGATGCGATTAAACGCGCAACTGACGTAATGATCGCAGGTAAAGTGGCGGTGGTTGCTGGCTATGGCGATGTAGGTAAAGGTTCTGCTCAAGCATTACGTGCTTTATCAGCACAAGTATGGGTAACTGAAATTGACCCAATCTGTGCATTACAAGCGGCAATGGAAGGCTACCGCGTGGTAACAATGGATTATGCTGCTGAACATGCAGATATTTTTGTGACTGCCACAGGTAACTACCACGTGATTACGCATGACCATATGGCGAAAATGAAAGACCAAGCAATTGTATGTAATATCGGTCACTTCGATAATGAAATTGACGTTGCTTCACTTGAGCAATACGAGTGGGATGAAATCAAACCACAAGTTGATCACGTGATTTTCCCGAATGGTAAAAAGATTATTCTTTTGGCAAAAGGTCGTTTGGTGAATTTAGGTTGCGGTACTGGCCATCCTTCATACGTGATGAGCTCAAGCTTTGCCAATCAAACCATTGCACAAATTGAGTTATTTACGCGTCAAGCAGATTACCCAGTGGGCGTTTATGTGTTGCCTAAACATTTAGATGAAAAAGTAGCTGTGTTGCAATTACGAAAATTAAATGCACAATTGACTACTTTAACGGATGTGCAAGCTGCGTATATTGGTGTGCAAAAGCAGGGTCCATATAAACCAGAAACGTATCGTTACTAGTATCATCTAGTTACATTATCTAAAAAAAGGAAGCCACATGAAATTATTAATTGTTTGGTTGTTAAATGCATTAGCGCTGATTGCGGTCGCTTACTTTGTACCTAACATTCATGTGGCTAACTTTACTTCAGCGCTGATTGCGGCGTTAGTAATCGGTTTGGTCAATATGTTGATTAAGCCTATTTTAGTAATACTGACTTTGCCTATTACGATATTGACGCTAGGGCTTTTTATCCTAGTGATTAACGGCGTGTTGTTTTATGCAGTGGGTAACTGGTTACAAGGCTTTGAAGTAAGAACCCTGATGGCGGGCATGATAGGTGCCTTGGTTTATAGCGTAATCTCGTATTTACTCGCGGCAATTGTGATAGACGATAAAAAGAAATAGCTACAAAAGCAGTAGTTCTAAAAAATAGTCGTTTTAGAAAAAGAATTTAGAAGAATTGAACAGCAGATGAAAAAATCAGCCACAAGTTTTGAGTTTTTCCCGCCAAAAACGGCAGATGGCATCGCCAGTTTACGTGAAACACGTGCACAGCTAGCTAAATTTGACCCAGAATTTTTCTCGGTCACGTTTGGTGCTGGTGGTTCTACACGTGATAGAACCATGGATACTGTGCTGGAAATGCAGAAAGAAGGTTTTAATTCAGCGCCGCATATTTCTTGTGTTTCATCCAGTAAAGAAGAGATTAGTGAGCTATTGCAGGCGTACCAAGCACAGGGCATCAAACGCTTAGTGGCATTACGTGGTGATATCCCGTCTGGTGAAGTCAGTGCAGGAGATTTTCGTTATGCAGTGGAGTTGGTTGAATTTATTCGTGCTGAAACTGGCGACCATTTTCATATTGAAGTGGCTGCATATCCAGAGTTTCATCCTGAAGCAAGAACGCCTGAAAAAGATGTGCTTAACCTAAAGCGAAAAATGGACGCAGGTGCGAACTCTGCAATTACGCAATATTTTTATAATGCAGATGCTTATTTTAGGTTTGTAGATCAATGTGTAGCGGCGGGGATTACCATGCCAATCGTGCCTGGCATCATGCCGATTTATAACATCACCCAATTAGCGCGTTTTTCTAGTGTTTGTGGTGCAGAAATTCCACGCTGGTTGAAAATGCGTCTTGAAGCGTATGGTGATGACATCACTTCACTACGTGCTTTCGGGATTGATGTAGTGAGCGAACTATGCGAAACGCTACAGGTATGGGGCGTGCCGAGTTTGCATTTTTACACACTTAATCGATCAGGTGTCATTAGCAATATTATTCAAAATATTAACGATTAAGTTAACTCTATAAATAGCGCCCAATAAAAAAACCCTACGAAAGTAGGGTTTTGTATTTTAATAACCAATTTCTTAATGCAGTGTTGGTTTTTCTTTATTGAGTAAGGCATCTTCAATAAACAAATATTCTTTGGTTTTATCAGGGCCAGATTTGCTAGCGCCCCAAGTAGTCATCAACACAATCCAGCGCATTTCTTCTATACTGATTTGTGGCTGTGGTAAATTCATTGCGAGATCTAACACTAATTCACGCTGAGCAGTATTGAGTATATTGGCTTGTACTAAAAATAGAATAAATCCTATGCTTTCGCCAGTGATTTTTTTGAGCTCATCATCAGTGAATATGCGTGTACTGACGTGATTAGGATTTTCAAATACGTCAGGTTGCTCGGTCATTAGTTCAAGCTGATTAAACCAGTTAAAAGCACTGTTAATATCTTGTTCATCGAATCCTGCGGCAAATAACTCTTTAGAGAGCGTGTTTTCGTCAGGTCTAAAATGTGTATCAATGTAGTTTTCAAACATATAAACCAATACTTCAAACATAATGTTCATCCTTAAAAAAAGTGGCTTTTATTAAAAGCGGTTTAATAAAGTTTTAACTTAAGATTCTTAAATTCAATCAGTGACTTAAGTGTTATGGTTTATGTATCAATCCAAACTAGCTTGCCCGGATTGAAATCTAGTTACACAATTTATTGGTTATGCTTAATTAGGTTAGTTTTTGAAACTGCCCACCTGCTAAGCTAGCGACTCTCCCTTCTAATTCCAATAACATCAGCATGGATGAAACTTCGCTAACCGTCAAGCGACTTAAATGTACTAGATTTTCTAAAGTAATCGGTTCATATCCCATTAGGGTAAGAATAGGGTGCTTAGTTGCAGTATCGTTACCAAATTTTTCGTTATTATTGGCTACGCTAATAGCATCTAAATCTAAATTAACAGTGTTTGTACGATCTTTATTCAAATCTAATTCTTCTACGATATCTTGCAAGCTATCAACTAATTTTGCCCCTTGTTTAATGAGTTGATGACAGCCTTTAGACATTGGTGAATGGATGGAGCCAGGAATGGCGAATACCTCGCGTCCCTGCTCTGCAGCTAGACGAGCTGTGATCTGTGAGCCACTTTGTAGATTAGCTTCTACTACTAAACAACCTAAACTCAAGCCGCTAATAATACGATTACGTTTTGGGAAATTTTGTGGTTTTGATGGTGTGCTTAATGCAAATTCAGAAATAATCAGACCTCGTTCTACAATTTGATGGGCGAGGTCACGATGTTTTGCAGGATAAACAATATCTAAGCCAGTACCGACTACTGCAATAGTGGCACCATTTGCGTTTAATGCACCACGATGTGCTGCACCATCAATACCTAAAGCTAAACCACTTACAATACATAAGCCATAACCGCATAGGCCATTTGCAAAAGCCTCAGCATTTTTTTCACCCTGTACAGAAGCATTGCGGCTTCCTACAATCGCAATGCTAGGTTGATTCAACAATGCTAAGTTGCCTTTAGCGTAAAGCACAGGAGGCGGATCAGCAATTTCTAATAAGGCTTTAGGGTAGTCGGGGTCAGCAAGTGTGACTAGATGATTGTTGGTTTGAGAAAGCCAGTTTAAAGAATCAGCTAAGGCCTCTTCATCAACGCCTTTCATAATTTCAAAAGCAATTTTATCTGAAACTACTTCTTTTAATTGCTTGCCGCTAGCTGCATACACATTGCTTGGACTACCAAACTCTTTTAGCAACTGACAAAAAGTTTGTGTCCCAACCCCATGCACAAAACTTAAACTAATCCACAGCGATTTCTCTACAATTTCTTCGCTAAAACTATGTAATATCAATTAAGTTAACTTAAGGCGTTTGTACTGAATCAAGCTTGTTGATTGGTTGTGATGCTTGCATTATGAGGGCGTAGGATACGCGGTCAAATACGCGGAATACCATTAATAAACCTATGCGCTCATCTGGTAGTTTAATCATTCCAGGCTCAAGTACTAGTTTAGAAGTTGCAGCTTTGTCCCCATAATTTACGACTGGCTCAGTGCCTTTTGTCGACTCGGGATCTTTAATTACTTTACCATAGCGGCTAATAGCAAGCACATGACCAATTTCCAAGCCATCTTTAGCCCCACGACTAATAGATACAATGCTTTCAGGCCCAGCTTCTGCTACACCACCATAAATATTAATGATGCGGCCAGAAATTGCTGTGTCTGGTGCATGAGGTACAAAATTTGTAATAATTTTATCGTCAGTGGGTACTAACTTGTCTTTTGTAAAAATTTCTTCTTTAGCTTTTGTAATATCTGCGCTTGCAGGTTCACCATATTTGGTGATTTTAGCATCACCTAAATATTGTGCTTCTACCCCTAATATTTCATTCGTATCTGGGTCAACTAAATTACCATTTGGACGATAAACGAACCAGTTTAGGCCATCACCTTCTGTAATTTTATTAATATAAATACGAGTACCAGGACTGAGTACAACACGATTGTCTTGGCCCGCAATGATTCTAGGCGATGAACTGAGCTGATCTTTTTCAATCACTAACGGTTGACTTAAAAATGGCGCGATTACATTCAGCGAAATCGTTGAAATCGCACTTTTTTCTAAAGGCTCTATGACTACACCTGGCTGTAAAGTAACTGTTTCATGCAACAGGCTTAGTCTAGGCGTGCCACTACTAGTATCAAGGACAACGACATCGCCAGGGTATATTAAATGTGGATTTTTAATTTGAGCACGGTTGAGGCGCCATACTTTTGGCCATTGCCACGGATCTTTTAAGAATTTAGCAGAAATCCCCCATAATGTGTCGCCTTTAACCACGACATGACGGTCGGGATGGTTATTTCTCAGTGCAACTTCTTCAGCATGAATGCTGAAGCTTATGCAACAAAACATGAGCAGGGTTATAATGTTGCGAAACATATTGTTGACCTCAGTCAAAAAAACACTAAAAAATAGACGGCAAAGCCGCGAAATTACGTTAAATTTATCACGTAATTCATTCAACAATCAAGCTTTTATGGAAAAACCTATTGGTTTAATAAAAATATATGAGCTTTGATTAGAAAATATTGTCTTTTATATATGTAATTTAGTATTAATAGATACAACAGGGCATTTATGGCAATTTTAAATATACTTAACTATCCAGACCCACGTTTGCATATGGTGGCAAAACCTATAAAAGAGATAGATGCAACTATTCGCCACTTGATAGATGACATGGCAGAAACGATGTATGACGCACCTGGTGTAGGTTTAGCCGCGACTCAGGTGAATCAACATATACAGTTAATATTGATTGATACCAGTAAAACTAAAGATCATTTGCAAGTGTTTATTAACCCGAAAATCATCGCAAAGAGTGGCGAGAAAGAGTACGAAGAGGGTTGTTTGTCTGTGCCTGGCATCTATGAAAGTGTAACCAGAGCTGACAAAGTGACAGTTGAAGCTTTAGACCGTGATGGTAAAAAATTCACTTTAAAAGCGGAGGGCTTGATGAGTGTATGCATTCAGCATGAAATGGATCATTTATTGGGTAAAGTGTTTGTTGAGTACTTATCACCACTTAAACGTAACCGCATTAAAAGCAAAATGGTAAAACTGCAGCGCGATAGGTAAATGCTTGTATTGGTATTCAAATACTCGCATTTAAACTTTGCTGTTCGTCGGCTTTCAACTCATTAAGTATCTAATCATATGAAAATCATCTTTGCTGGTACGCCAGAGTTCGCAGTACCTGCACTGGGGATGTTAATACAAGCTGGCCATGAAATTGTGATGGTGCTCACCCAGCCTGATCGTCCAGCGGGGCGGGGCATGAAACTTAAAGCGAGTCCAGTTAAAGTGCTGGCAACACAGCATCAACTCTATGTAGTTCAACCCGCCACTCTAAAAGACGCTGAGGTACAAAGGCATATTAGCGAAATCAGCGCAGATGTGATGATAGTAGCCGCTTATGGGCTAATTATTCCAACGGTTATACTGAATATGCCTCGTTTTGGCTGTTATAACATCCATGCATCATTATTGCCACGTTGGCGCGGTGCGGCACCCATTCATCGCTCATTATTGGCGGGTGATACTGAGACAGGTGTGACGATTATGGAAGTAGTGCCAGCCTTAGATGCGGGTGCGATGGTGAGTCATGGTAGTGTGCCGATTACTGAGTTTGATACTGCCCAAACTTTGCATGATGCATTGAGTAATCTTGGTGCAAAACTAATGCTTGCTGCGATGACTACTTTAGAAAAAAACGGCAAACTACCAGCCACGCCACAAGATGAATCATTAGTTACCTATGCACACAAGCTAGAGAAATCAGAAGCAGCTATTGATTGGCACAAAAGTGCGCTGGAAATCTCACGTCAAGTACGCGCCTTTAATCCATTCCCCGTGTCACAAAGTACACTTAGAGGCGAGGTTTGCCGTATTTGGATGGCCACCTCGATCATTAGTAATATTAAAGCCAACGCAGGTGAAATCGTTAATGTGCAAGATGGCATCAGTGTAGCTTGCGGTGAAGGAGTATTACGTATTACTGAATTACAGGCGCCTGGTGGCAAGCGCATGGATGCGCAAGTTTTTGTGCAGGGCCATAGTTTAAAAATTGGTGATACGTTTACCGCCGAATAGCCTAATTTTTATCGCTTGAATTTTTAGCGTTAGCCATCATCTTAAGCATAGTGATATCGTGAAAACTAGGAGAGCATAATGCTAGGTAATTGGCTAAAAACAACCGTGTTAATGGCAGGTATCGTTGCGCTATTTGGCATAGTAGGCGCCGCGCTTGGGGGTATGGGTGGCATGATGATTGCACTCCTTATCGCGGCAGGGATGAACGTATACGCTTATTGGTTTAGTGATAAAGCCGTGCTGAAAATGTACGGCGCGCAAGAAATCACTGCGGATAATATGCAATTCCGTCATTACTACACCATGGTGAAGGAGCTTGCACAAATCGCAGAGTTGCCGATGCCTAAGGTCTACATTATGGATGAACCGCAACCAAATGCCTTCGCTACTGGCCGAAATCCAGAAAATGCCGCGGTAGCAGCCACTACTGGCATTATGCAAATTTTAACCGAACGTGAGTTACGTGGCGTAATGGCACATGAGCTATCGCATGTTAAACATCGAGACACCTTAATTTCTACTATATCTGCAACACTTGCGGGCGCAATATCTTCTATTGGCAGTTTGGGTATGTTGTTTGGCGGTGGCCATAATGCTAGCGGGGAGCGAAATGTAAACCCAATTGTTGCAATATTGATTATGATTTTGGCGCCTTTGGCTGCCATGTTGATACAAATGGCTATCTCACGCGCTCGTGAGTTTGAGGCAGATAAAGCGGGGGCAGAGATGAGTCGCGACCCTAAAGCTTTGGCGAGCGCATTAGAGAAGATTCATAATTATGCACATCAAATTACTAATGAGACTGCGGAGGCGCATCCTGAAACTGGGCAGATGATGATTATTAATCCGTTATCGGGTGGTGGGTTGAGGGGGTTGTTTAGTACGCATCCGGAGACTGAGGAGC
>JACMNP010000156.1 GCA_014378495.1 Methylotenera sp.
AGTGCTTTTTCAAACACCCAGCGTATAGATTTGTCGTCGTCAATAATCCAAATTGGTTTCATATGCTTCTCTGTAATTAAAGTTGATACATTTTGATGCTAAGCTTGCAAATCTCAAGGCCACAAATTTAAGACCACAAATATAGTTTATTGCTTATTCACGGCATGTTTGATTGCCGTTGTTTCTATTGGTAATAAAATAGTGAAACAAGTATTACCTGGCACACTTTCACATTCAATCATTCCGTGATGCTGGGTAATAAATGTTTGCGCTAAAGTGAGGCCTAAGCCAGAGCCGCCTTCGCTGCCAGAGACTAATGGGTAGAAAATTCGATCACGAATATCGGCTGGTATGCCAGGGCCGTTATCAATAATCTCTAACTTAATAGCAACACGATAGCGTTTTCTAGCCAATGTTACTTGGCGTTCAGCACGGGTTCTTAATGTGATTTTACTGTCTGCAGTACTATGTGATTGCATGGCTTGTGCGGCATTGCGCGCGATGTTAAGCACCGCTTGTATCAGTTTTTCACGGTCACCAATGAGCTCTGGCAGGCTTAAATCATAATCACGCTGTATATGTATGCCTTTAGGCGATTCTGCCAATAGCAAACTACGTACTCGCTCCAGCACCTCATGAATATTGGTGGGTTGATATTTGGGTACGCGATGTGGAATGAGCAGCCTATCCATAAGCGACTGCAAACGGTCTGCCTCTTTGATAATCACTTGGGTATATTCACGTAAGCTTGGTGATGGAAGCTCATGTTCTAATAGTTGTGCTGCACCACGCAAGCCGCCTAAAGGGTTGCGTATTTCATGTGCTAGATTGCGTAGCAGCTCTGCATTGGCTTGTTGCTGTATCAGCATGCGTTCTTCACGTGCAATACGCAACTGCGCATCCATTTGTTGAAACTCTAGGATTAAACAGGCAACTGGCGAATCTATTGGCGTGACTGTGCACGTGACAGCAAATGAATTGTGCCTTTGTGTGCTGATGGCAAACTCATGCTCACGAAATGGACTTTGCTGCTTGATGGCATTATTGACGGCTAACATCAGAATTTCGCAATCTGGAAACACTTCGTTAATCAGCAAACCCGTTGTTTGCGTAGCACTGAATGCAAAAATGACCTCAGCACCTGGGTTGATATAAACCACGCGCCGATTGTCGTCGAGCAAAATAATAGCTGTAGCTAGATGCTCTAGCCCAGCAAAATGGTCTGGCGTTGGTTGTACCATAGCAATACTAAATTCAATGTTTCAATGTTAATACTGTGATTAAAGCAAGACCCAGACCAACTTTTACATTTAACCTGCCAATTTATCGGCTTTAGTTAAATGTGAAAGACATTGATGGTCATTACAAAGAATTTTTGAGTAATTTTTAGTTTAAACGACTGAATCAATGTAACGAGTTAAGCTCTTTTTGTAGTAAATCAATATTGTTTTGATGGCTATCGATATCCGCTTGTAAGCTTTTTAATTTCTCATCAAATTTCGGGACATTACGAAAAGTAGATGTTGTACCATTTGCATTTCTCTTCTGATAAACCTCGGGCTTAGATTCACCTTCTGCATAGGCTTTTTTAGCTTCTTCCAATGCTACTTTTTCCGAGTCTAACTCATTTTGTAGAATATCTTGGCGCTTACCATCGCGTTGACTTTGTGTTTGTTTGTCAACTTTAGGAAAGCCTTCAGGCGTTGCGGTACGTTTATTGCCGCTGCTGTTAGGTTTAGGTCTATCGTTTGCAATGGTGTTGGCATCAGGGTCAAAATCTAAACGTGTTGCGCCTTTTGTTTTACTATTAGAGTAAGTAACATGCCCATCGGCATCTATTCGTTTATAAATATCGGCAAAGGCGCTGCTAGAGAATGCTAGCGTGATTAGTAAAAATAAAGATAAAGTTTTCATAAGCTTAGTTTAGTAGAGTTAATCAATATTGGCAAATGTAGTTAAATAACGCATTGCTTTAACCTACGGTTGACTTGCCGCTCAGTATGTACGGCAATATTGGCCAAGTGAGTACAATAAAAAAGGGGCGAAAATTTCGCCCCTTTTAATCATTGCATCTTGCTTATTATTTTAGCAAGAGTAGTACAAGCTAAACTCAACTGGATGTGGTGTTTGACGTAGTTTAGTGACTTCTTCCATTTTCAATGTAATGTAAGAATCAATCCAATCGTCAGTAAATACACCGCCACGTGTTAAGAACTCACGGTCTTTATCTAAATACTCTAACGCTTGCTCTAGTGAAGAACATACTGTTGGAATCAATGCATCTTCTTCTGGTGGTAGATGGTACAAGTCTTTTGTAGCTGGCTCACCTGGGTGAATCTTGTTTTGAACGCCATCTAAACCAGCCATTAGCAATGCTGAGAATGCTAAGTATGGGTTAGCAATCGGGTCTGGGAAACGCGCTTCAACACGGCGTGCTTTATCAGAATGCACGAATGGAATACGAATCGCAGCAGAACGGTTTTTAGCTGAATAGGCTAATTTTACTGGCGCTTCGTAATGTGGCACTAAGCGTTTGTAAGAGTTAGTACCAGGGTTAGTAATGGCGTTTAATGCGCGTGCATGTTTGATGATGCCGCCAATGTAGTAAAGTGCAAAGTCGCTTAAACCAGCATAGCCGTTACCTGCGAACAAGTTTTTGCCATCTTTCCATACAGATTGGTGCACGTGCATACCGCTACCATTGTCGCCAAACATAGGTTTAGGCATAAATGTAGCTGTTTTACCGTATGCGTGTGCTGTATTTAGCACTACGTATTTAAGGATTTGAGTCCAGTCAGCACGTTGTGTCAATGTAGCAAATTTAGTACCGATTTCACATTGGCCAGCAGTTGCAACTTCATGGTGATGCACTTCAACTGGCACGCCCATCGCTTCTAATGTTAAGCACATTGCAGAGCGAACGTCTTGCAATGAATCGACTGGAGGTACTGGGAAATAACCGCCTTTAACCCCTGGACGGTGACCTGTGTTACCGCCTTCAAATTTTTCACCAGAAGACCATGCAGCTTCTTCTGAATTGATTTTAACTGAGCTACCGCTCATATCGACTGACCAGTTGATTGAATCGAAAATGAAGAATTCTGGTTCAGGACCAAAGTAAGCAGTGTCACCAAGACCACTTGCTTTAAGGTAAGCTTCAGCACGTTTTGCTAAGCTACGTGGGTCACGGTCATAACCTTTGCCGTCAGTTGGATCAACCACATCACAGGTTAAAATCAATGTAGGCTCGTCCATAAATGGATCGATGTTCGCTGTTGAAGGATCAGGCATTAACTGCATGTCAGAAGCTTGAATACCTTTCCAGCCAGCGATAGAAGATCCGTCAAATGCATGGCCTTCAGTGAATTTTGATTCATCAAACGCTGAGACAGGCACAGTTACGTGTTGCTCTTTACCGCGAGTATCTGTAAAACGAAAATCAACAAATTTAATGTCGTTTTCTTTTACCATTTTCATTACATTAGCCACTGACATCTGAATCTCCCGTTATGGTGTGGTTGTAGGATAAAACTTTTAAGATGATACTAAACAATTCAACACAGTAGATTAGCAGGAAATGTGCCACCCTGAAAAGACCAAAACAAGGCTTTTTGCAAGAAGTATAAAATTCCATGCTTACTTCAAGCACTAAAATAGAGCGCTCAACTTATTTAACGCACTTATTTAGTGCAATTAAAACTATGCTTGATTTCTGAGTATTTCTTGCGAAAGTCTGCGCATGATTTTTTATCTAATTTTAAGGCTATACTTTTATAAGTTTCTTGAAGAGAATATTAAAAACTGTCTTTTTAAAATTTGAGTTTGAATATTAGGGTGAATGTATGAAGCGTCCAGATGAAATTTTACAATTAGCGCAACAACGTGCAATACAAAATAACTTGACCTATACAGGTGCTGTAACGCCAATAGAAGCATTTAATTTATTGCAACAGGATTCAACCATCGTTTTAATCGATGTACGTAGCCTTGCTGAGCTTGAGTTAGTGGGTAAAGTGCCGCAAAGCAGTCATATAGAGTGGGCTTTTTATCCAGGTATGGTGCCAAATTCTGCTTTTGCTGAACAATTAGCTGAGAAGGTTGATAAAAGTCTGGGGGTTATTTTTATGTGCCGCACTGGCGGACGTTCGCATAATGCTGCTGTCGTTGCACAACAATTAGGTTATACCAATGTTTACAATATGCTTGAAGGTTTTGAGGGTGAAGCTAATCATTTAAAACAGCGCACATTGATTAATGGTTGGAAGCATGCAGGCTTACCTTGGTCAAATTAAGCATCACTTAAACACAAGCATGGTAAATCAGCACATTAATACTTTGAATCAAATCGATCACTATGCTGTTGTGGGCAACCCTATCGCTCATAGTAAATCGCCACTCATACACGCGGCATTTGCCGCACAAACAATGCAAATGTTAGAGTATGAGAGGGTGCTATCCCCATTGGATGGCTTTACCAATACGATACAGGCCATGCGCTCAAGGGGCTTTAAAGGTGCCAATGTTACGGTGCCATTCAAGCTGGAAGCCTTTGAACTGGCAAACAACCTGACAGAACGTGCACAGGATGCTGGCGCGGTGAATACCTTGATTTTTGATGAGACTGGCATTACCGGCGATAATACCGACGGCGCTGGTATTGTGCGTGATATTCAGCAGAATCTAGGTTTATCTATTGCAGGAAAGCGTGTACTGCTAATAGGCGCTGGTGGCGCGGCAGAGGGTGTGTTGCACCCCATATTGGCTTGCTCACCTTCACTTTTAGTCATCACTAATCGCACCTTAAATAAAGCCATTAGTATGGTAAAAAAGGTTGAAGAGCAAAGTGACTATCGATTCATTTCTGTTAATGCGTATGCATTTGACGACTTGCAAGGACAGGCGTTTGATATTGTTATTAACGCGACCTCAACAGGTTTGAGCGATACTCTACTACCATTACCAACAAGTATCTTTGCACCGCAAGCGTTGGCTTATGACATGATGTATGGCCGTGAAACGCCTTTTATGGCCTTTGCAAGACTTTGCAATGCTAATGTTGTAGATGGACTTGGAATGTTGATAGAACAAGCTGCAGAAGCGTTTTATGCGTGGCGTGGCGTGCACCCTGAAACGCAAAGTGTAATGCAATATATTAGAACACTGTAATGCCAATTAACTTTAATCAAATAACGATAATAATTAAATACAATAAAAATGATTAAATGGCTCTTTAATAGTAAGCAAAACTCAACGTCATTGGGGTTTGGTGGCTATGTGACGCGCGGGTTAGTCATATTTTTTACATTACTATTGATTTATCAACTTTGGATATTTTTGCATATTTGTTGGTGGATAAAATTCAATCCATCTTCGAGTGCATTTATGGAAGACAGGTTAGATATTATCCAAGAAAAACTGCCAGATGCAGAGCTTAAACATCAATGGGTAGATTATGCAAAAATATCAAATAATTTAAAGCGTGCGGTCATTGCCTCTGAGGATGCAAAGTTTTTAGATCACGAAGGTTTTGATTGGGATGGCATTCAAAAAGCTTACCAAAAAAATATTAAGAAAGGCAAAATCGTTGCAGGCGGCTCTACTATCAGTCAGCAGTTGGCTAAAAATCTATTTTTATCGACTAAGCGAACCCCATGGCGCAAAGGTGAAGAAGCCGTAATTACAGTCATGTTAGAAAATATGCTCACTAAACGCCGAATTTTGGAGATTTATTTGAACATAATAGAGTGGGGAAATGGCGTATTTGGCGCTGAAGCCGCCTCTAGGCATTACTACAAAACAAGTGCAGCCAGCCTTAATGCGGTCCAAGCAGCAAAGCTTGCTGCCATGATTCCTAATCCACGTTTTTATGACCAACATTCAAATACGCGATATTTGAATCGACGCATTGCGACCATTCAAGCACGCATGAGTATGGCAGAAGTGCCTAAATAGTTATTCAATAAGATACCTAACAATTACTCTATCAATGCATCTACGATTTTTCTCACTAAAGGTGCAATCACCAGAATAGCTGGAAATGCAATTGGCCAAGCATGTACAAAGCCGTTAAACCAATGCGCAAAAAACTGATTATTGAAGCCTGCAAATACTGCCGTTAAAACACCAGACATCAAGCATGCCATGAGTAGGGACATTACAAAAGCAAATAATAATCCTGTATATTTTTTTGGAATTTTCATCAAATTTTACTTATTACTATCTATTTAAAGCATGGTTTTTAGATATTTAGCTGTATAACTTTCATCGCTTAACGCTACATGTTCTGGCGTACCTTCCGCGATAATCATACCGCCACCATCGCCACCTTCTGGGCCCATGTCGACTATCCAATCCGCAGTTTTAATCACATCTAGGTTATGTTCAATAATCACAATCGTGTTACCAGCGTCACGTAAACGGTGAATCACATCTAGCAATAACTGAATATCTGCAAAGTGCAAACCAGTTGTCGGCTCATCTAAAATATAGAGTGTGCGGCCAGTATCACGCTTGCTGAGTTCTAACGCTAATTTTACCCGCTGCGCTTCACCACCAGAAAGTGTAGTAGCACTTTGTCCTAACGTGATATAGCCTAAGCCTACATCCAGCAAAGTTTTAAGTTTGCGTGAAATCACTGGTTGCGCGCTGAAGAAGGTATGCGCCTGCTCAACCGTCATCTCTAATACTTCACGAATATTTTTGCCTTTAAATTGAATCTCTAAAGTTTCGCGATTGTAGCGGTGGCCTTTACACACATCGCAAGGTACGTACACATCAGGTAAGAAGTGCATTTCTACACGGATGACACCATCCCCTTGGCAAGCTTCGCATCTGCCGCCTTTGACGTTAAAAGAGTATCTACCTGGACCATAACCACGTACGCGGCTTTCTGGTACGCCTGCGAATAAATCACGAATGGGTGTGAATAGACCTGTATACGTTGCTGGGTTCGAGCGGGGCGTACGGCCAATCGGGCTTTGGTCTACATCGACCACTTTATCAAAGAATGCTAAACCATCGATCTCGCCAAAAGCTGCTGGCTCAGTGGTGCTACCATATAAATGTTGTGAAACCACGCGGTAAAGCGTGTCATTGATCAGTGTAGATTTGCCGCTACCAGATACACCGGTAATGCAGCTTAATAAACCAACAGGCAATTTAAGCGTGACATCTTTTAGGTTATTGCCTGTGGCATTGCTTAATTTTAACCAACGCGCAGGATCTGCTTGGGTGCGTTTTTTGTTGTAAATAATCTGTTTTTTGCCGCTTAAGTAATCGCCTGTCAGTGAGTTTGGGTTCGCTTGCACTTCAGCCGGCGTACCCTCTGCGACAATCTGACCGCCATGTTCGCCCGCACCTGGGCCAATATCAATCACGTAATCTGCCGCCATAATCGCGTCTTGGTCATGCTCTACAACTATCACGCTGTTGCCAATATCACGAAGGCGTTTCAGCGTTTCTAATAAACGGTCATTATCACGTTGATGCAAGCCGATTGAGGGTTCGTCCAGCACATACATCACGCCAGTTAAGCCGCTACCAATTTGGCTAGCTAAACGAATGCGCTGTGCTTCGCCGCCAGATAATGTTTCTGCAGAGCGTGAAAGTGATAAATATTCCAAGCCTACATTAGTTAAGAATTTCAAACGGTTGCTAATTTCTTTAACGATTTTGTCTGCAATAGCCAGTTTTGCACCTGTTAACTCTAGGCTATCAAAAAACACTAATGCCAATTTTAAAGGTACTTCACAGACTTCATGAATATTCTTATTACCCACTTTTACATGGCGTGCTTCTTTACGTAAGCGTGTGCCAGCGCATTCTGGACAACTTTGCGAGTTTAAATATTTAGCCAGCTCTTCACGCACGGTTTGTGAATCAGTTTCGTGATAACGGCGTTTTAAGTTATTGAGAATACCTTCAAACGCATGTGTTTTTTGGAAAAAAGCACCACGCTCATTTAGATATTTAAAGCCAATTTCTTCTTTGCCACTACCATTTAATAAAATATGCTGAATATGCTCTGTGAGGCTTTCAAACGGTGTATCTAAGTCAAATTTGTAATGCAGACTTAAGCTAGAAAGCATTTGGAAGTAGAACTGATTCCGTCTATCCCAGCCCTTAATAGCACCAGCCGCTAAAGATAAATGCGGAAAAGCCACCACGCGTTTTGGATCAAAGAAGTTGATATTGCCTAAACCATCGCAACTTGGACAAGCACCCATTGGGTTATTAAACGAGAATAGGCGCGGCTCTAATTCTGCTAGTGAGTAGTCACACATCGGACATGAAAATTTGGCAGAGAAGACATGCTCTTTATCTGTATCCATTTCTACTGCAATGGCCTTGCCTTCGGCTAAACGTAAGGCAGTTTCAAAAGACTCAGCAATGCGCTGCTTCATATCCTCTTTTACTTTTAGGCGATCAATCACTACATCCACGCTATGTTTTGTGGTTTTGGCTAATTGCGGTAAGGCATCAACTTCATAAATCTTGCCATCAACGCGTAAGCGTACAAAGCCTTGCGCTTTGAGCTCTTCAAATAAATCGAGTTGCTCACCTTTGCGGTTATTCACCACAGGTGCAAGTATCATTAATTTAGTGTCTTCAGGTAGAGATAACACATGGTCAACCATTTGGCTGACAGTTTGAGCTTCTAGCTTAATCGCATGTTCTGGGCATTCAGGGTCACCCGCACGCGCATATAGTAGGCGCAGATAATCGTGGATTTCCGTCACAGTACCCACTGTTGAACGTGGGTTATGCGAAGTAGACTTTTGCTCAATGGAAATCGCTGGTGATAAGCCTTCAATCAAATCGACATCTGGTTTATCCATACGCGCCAAAAATTGGCGCGCGTAGGCAGAAAGCGACTCTACATAGCGTCGCTGACCTTCCGCATATAACGTATCGAAGGCAAGTGAAGATTTGCCTGAGCCAGACAAGCCCGTAATCACAACCAACTGATTACGTGGAATATCCAGTGAAATATTTTTTAAATTGTGGGTGCGTGCACCGCGTATTTTGATGAATTCCATCACACTTTTACTAAAATTGGGGCAACCTGCTAATATACCTACTTTTAAGAATTTAGCGCATATTTTTTCATGTCAT
>JACMNP010000157.1 GCA_014378495.1 Methylotenera sp.
ATGCAATATCGCAAAATGTTATGATTGTGAAAATGAATAAGGGTCGCTATTAAATTAGCGATTTTCAAGAAGCTTAAAATGAATCAATCATCACTTACCTATAAAAACATCATTATCGCTGCATTAATTGCCTTTTTAATGCTACTCACCCGCGGCAGCCATGTACTGACCAGTGTGTCGCTACCTGACGCGAGTTTAGCGTTGCTGTTAATAGGTGGCTTATATTTAAGAAAAGCGGCTTGGTTTGCGTTGTTTGTAGTCTTGGCAACTGCGATTGACTTTGGCGCTGCGGCGATTGATAGCCTGCAAGCGTTTTGCTTAACCGCAGGCTATTGGGGTATGTTGCCTACTTATGCTGCGTTGTGGTTAGCCGGTTTGTGGCTAAGCCAACAAACTAATAGCTTTGATGTGTTTAAATATGCATTTGCCAGTGTATTGGCGACATTTTTAGCCTTTGTGATTTCTACTCAAACCTATTATTTGTTTTCAGGACGTTTTCCAGCCAGCGGTCTGATTGAGTCTATGCGGCATGGTTGGGAATACTTACCTAGCTATATGGGCTTTACTGCACTGTATTTGGTGGCTTTTTGGGTGCTTGCTAAAGCGCTACCTAAACTTAGTCATGCTGTTAATAACGCATCAAGTACTACCGCATAATTTATTAAGTTAATCAATGATAAAGCGTTAATTGAACCGCGTTAGATTAAAATTCTAATGCGGTTTTTTAATTGAAACTCATTCATTAGCACTTGAAATTAACACGATAAAACTATACCTGCATGTTAGCCTATTAAACTATATAAGTCGCTTTGACTTTTTATTGTTAACAAATCCATTATCCAAAACAAAATTATTTGCTGATGCAAGATCATAAATTCTCAGATATAGAAATTGCCGCCGTTTATCGCGCGATTGTTGAGCGACGCGATATGCGGCATTTTTTGCCAACGCCAGTTGAACCTGAAATCTTGACAAAGATTTTGCAGGCAGCGCATCATGCACCCAGTGTTGGGTTGATGCAGCCATGGCGATTTATCAGAATTTCTGATCTCAATTTGCGTCAATATATCCATAAGCTAGTCGATGAAGAACGGGTTAAAACCGCACAAGCAATTGGTGAATATGAAAATACCGCGATTGGGTTTGATAATAAAAGTGCGGAGTTTTCTCGGCTAAAAGTTGAAGGTATTTTAGATTGTGGCGAACTACTAGTAGTCGCCTTATGCGATAAACGTGAGCAGCATATTTTTGGGCGTAGAACTCTGCCAGAAATGGATTTGGCATCAGTCAGCTGCGCGATTCAAAATATGTGGCTGGCAGCACGCGCTGAAGGTTTGGGTATGGGCTGGGTATCAATTTTTGATCCACTCGCTTTAGCAAAACTATTGGACATGCCCAGTGATGCTAAACCCATTGCCGTGTTGTGTTTAGGGCATGTAAACAGCTTTTATAAAGAACCCATGCTGATAGAAACTGGTTGGACAACGGCAAAGCCTTTAGAAGAGTTAGTAATGGAGAATTCATGGCAACACACTTAATTTTAGGTGGCGCACGCTCTGGCAAAAGCGCTTATGCAGAAAAACTAGCTGAAGCCAGCTTGCTTCCTGTGACTTATATTGCCACAGCGCAAGTGTATGACACTGAATTTGGTAAGCGCGTGACTGAGCATCAAGTGCGCCGTCCTGAGCATTGGCAAACAGTAGAAAAGCCCTTCCAATTATCGGAAACATTGCGTACTTACACCGCGCCTAATCATTGCTTAATCGTCGATTGTTTAACATTATGGCTGGCGCAATGTATATGCCCAGAATGTGCGCCGCCAGAAGGAGTGAATTGGGCGCAAGAACGCAGTGATTTCTTGGCTTGCTTAGCTGATTTACCTGGCACGGTGTTGTTGGTGAGTAACGAAGTTGGCATGGGCATTGTGCCGCTGGGTGAAATCAATCGCCAGTTTCAGGATGCACAAGGCAAGCTCAACCAAGCTGTCGCTGGGCTATGTGACAAGGTGACATTTATTGCAGCTGGTTTGCCACTCATACTGAAATAATCACATACTTAAATAACCAAAAGATGCGCAATGCATCTTGCTTGACTAAATGGCTTTCAAAAACTAAACTGCAATCATTAAGGTTTAGCTTAAGTTTCACTTAAGTTGATTAATAGGGAATTTGGTGCGGTTATTTGAGGTGAAAACCTCAAGACTCACTCCAAAACTGCCCCCGCAACTGTAATCGGATAGTCTGTTCGCACCCTTAGCCACTGAGTCGTTAGATTTGGGAAGGCAGCGAACAAGACCATTACCCGAGAGTCAGGAGACCTGCCTTGATGTAGTCGTAATGTTCGAATTAGGACGGGGTGATCCTGAGTAGAAGCGAATTTGTTGTTTCGCTTGCACATTTATATATCCACAGAAATACCCATAGTAATCGGCTCTAGAAAATACATCGCACCATGTGCCTGTATGCTTTTCAACGTATTTATATACTTATAAAACAATGAGTTAAATATAAATCCTTGAATCTACAATGGCATGAATCTATAGGCTAGAGATATATTTGCGTAAGTATTTTCGTTGCCGCGCTCTTATTTGAATACTACCACTGCAAACGAACATGACGGTCGGTCATGTTAATTTGGATCGCATCTGGGAATATAAAAATAATGATTAGAAACAAAAATATACTCACTGCAGCCGTATTAGCTAGTTTTTCAAACTTAACGTTTGCTGAGGACGTTATCATCGGACTCAAAGAGGTCAGCGTGCAATCGCCTGCTGACCAAAACTCCGCATTAAATCTTAAAAAAACCAATAGTACCGCTAGCAGGTTAGGCTTAAATGCCATTGATATTCCAGCCAGTGTGGAGAGCCTGGAGATAGATACCATCCGTATGCGTGGTGATAGTAATATTCATGAAGCTATTTCTCGCACCACAGGTATTTCAGACATCAGCAATCTTGGCGCAGGAGTTTCATACTCAGCACGTGGTTTTACGGGTAACGACTCTGTCGGTCAGGCTGAAGATGGCGTTCGCTTGCTTACTGCCGCTGACACACTCACTTATCCATCCGATACTTGGGGATATCAAGGCATTGAAATATTGCGTGGCCCTGCTTCAGTATTGTTTGGCGATGGTACTGTGGGTGGTATTGTTAACAGCATCCGTAAAACGCCTAGCCGTGATAGCTCTGTTGAAGCACTGGTAGGGGCAGGTTCACGTGGTGAATATCGAGCAGGCATTGGCGGCACAGGCGCAGTAGGCGAGATTGGCGCATTTCGAGCAGATGCTTCTGTGACAGGCGGCAACGGTTATGTGGATCGTGGCGAGCATCAAAGTGAAAAACTCATGACCAATCTATTGCTTACCCCCACAGACAATTTACACATCAACTTTACTTTTGACCATTCAAACGAGTCGCCAAGTCGCTATACGGGTATTCCATTGCGGGATGGTCGTATTGATTCATCATTACGCAAAGAAAACTATAACATTAGCAATGATGAGCAGAACTTCATAGAAGATCGTTTGCGTGCAAAAGTCGAATGGCAATTATCAGATGCCCTCAAGCTAACTAATGTAAGTTATTGGTTTAATGCACGCCGTCATTGGCGTAATGTGGAGTATTTTTCGATTGATGATGCCACCAACACGGTAAACCGCTCTGGTTATACCGAAATTAAGCATCAACAAAAGCAAATTGGCAACCGTATAGAGCTAGCTTCTATTGCCGAAGCATTCGGCCATAACAATCGTTGGGCGGCAGGTCATGAAGTGGCACGGGTAGATTTTCGCTATTTTGATAACTTTTATAACGACAACGACCCTAGTAGCAATGTACCTATCAAAAACTTTGATCCCAGAACTTTCTTAACCATAGATCCAACTGCTTTAGACTTTGTGTCTAAAACAGTCCAACACTCTGTATTTGTAGAAGATGCTTTTGATATAACAAGTCAACTCAAATTAAGCGCTGGCTTGCGTCAGGATTGGATTAATGTTGAACATGACAGTCGTTTAACAACAGCCAGCTTAGATAAAGACTACTCACCATTTGCTTATAGGTTCGGTGCTGTATATCAAACTACGCCTAGTACAGCTTTCTATGGTCAATTCAGTAAAGGCTCTGACCCTGTCACCTCTATCGTTACGCTAAGGCCTAGTCGTGGAGCGTTTAGCTTAACTTCAGCACAGCAAACTGAGCTTGGCATTAAGCACGTATTATCCCATGCTAAAGGTGAATTGACCTTTGCGATATATCACATTGTAAAAGATGACATCATTACCCGTGACCCCAACAATCCAACATTTAGGGTACAAGGTGGTAAACAATCTTCACGTGGTGTTGAATTAGCGGCAACTTTATTACCTATAGAACATTGGCGTACTGACTTTAATATGGCCTTTGTAGATGCACGTTTTGATGAATTGATTGAAGCGGTTGGCTACCCTGCTGTAAATGTCTCCCGCGCTGGCAATAGGCCTAGCGATGTTCCTGAAAGAATAGCGAATGCCTGGCTTTATTATCAACAACCAAATTGGGAAGCAGGTATTGGTGCGCGTATGGTGGGCAAGCGTTATGCAGATAACGCGAATACGTCTGTGATGCGTGGTTACACGGTTTACGATGCTAATGTGGCATGGCGAGCAAACCCAAAAACCACGATACGAGCAAGCTTACGCAACCTGACGGATAAGTTATATGCACCCGTTTCTTATGACACTCAACAGTTTATTCTGGGGGAATCCAGACGCGTTGAATTATCAGCAGAGTTAAGCTTTTAATTAATATTCACCTCATGATTAAACTGCGTTATTTGCATTTGCTTCATCGCTGGTTAGGCATAGGATTAGGGCTGTTTGTATTGCTCTGGTTCTTGTCTGGCTTAGTGATGTTGTTTGTTGGCTATCCAAAACTTACTCAAACTGAACGATTAAGCCATTTGGCGCCGATAAAACTGCAACAAGTGAAACTGAATGCTGCACAAACATGGGCGGCAACAGACAACATTGGGCAGCCCGAAAAAGCAAGGCTAGCGATGCGATTGCAACGCCCTGCTTATTATTTTTTGCAAAATGGACAATGGTGGTCAGCTTGGGCCGATGTTAATGGCAGCAGCAAAATCACTGAGGTCTTGGCTAAAAAAACTGCAGCGCAATATGAAAATAATGCAAAATCCACTAAAACCTTGTTAACAGCCCCTGAATCAATAGACACTAAATTAATAGACCATGACCAATGGTCTATTTCATCCAGCTTAAATGGGCATCGGCCTTTGTATCGTGTGGCACTCGATGATACTCAAGGTAGTGAGCTTTATATTTCTAGCCACACGGGCGAAGTTGTTTTAGACACGCACCGTTCCGAACGTACATGGAATTGGCTAGGTTCTGTGATTCACTGGGTTTACTTTACGCCGTTACGCATGGAGCGCGAACTTTGGCGGCAAGTCGTGTTATGGCTAGCTTTTGCTGGCGTGATACTCGCCACTTTAGGCTTATGGCTAGGCATACAACGCGCGCGTTTTAATCGTCGCTACAGCGGCGACAGAGTCACACCTTACCTTGGCTGGGCGCGTTGGCATCATATCATTGGCTTAAGCGCGGGAGTTTTCTGCATTACCTGGTTATTCAGTGGCTGGCTTTCTTTAACACCATTTGGCTGGTTCTCAGATAGAGATTTAAGTGCTACGGAATCTGAACATTGGGCAGGCTCTAAGCTTACCACGCAAGAAATGCGCTTACCTGTTGCATTAACGGCTACAAATATCAAAGAAATCGAGTGGGTGAAATTTGCAAACAAAGCCTATATATTGGCAAAAAATGATCAGCAAGAATGGTTAATCGATATTGAATCAGCCAAGCAAGTGCCACCATTTTCTTCAGCCACGCTGCAATTACAGGCTAAACAATTACAAAAAAATGCGGCAATAGTTTCAGCAGATTGGCTGACAAATGGCGATGTATATTTCCATCAAGACGCACAAAAAACACCCAAAGTGTTACGAGTTACGTTTTCAGATTCTTTAAAAACTAGTTATTATATCAATGCACAAACCACTGAAATATTAGCCTCGCAAGACAGTAATAGCCGTGTCTATCGATGGCTATTTAACGGTTTACATCGCATGGATATTTCACCGCTTGGTGACAATCTACTCGCTCGCAGAATCACCATTTTCGTATTATCAACTGGTGGAATATTACTCACAGTGGCAGGTATCGTGCTGGGTTGGCGCAGGCTTTGTCGGAAACGTAAATAATTAAACTATCTCAATCATGGCTATGTTGATGATGACTATCTGGATAATGCGAGTGTTTGTGTTTAATTGCAGTATGTAAATGCTGGTGAGTATGCAATAAATCAGCTTCTACTGACGGCTCATGTATATGCTGATGATGCGCATCAGCATGGCTGTGTTCATGCGTATGTGCTATTTCAGTATGGTGATGTGTATGTTCATGATGTTCGCTGAGATGCAACCATATACCTACTGCCATTAATACACCAGTGATGATTAACGGCAGCGTAATAGCATCGCCTAGCATTATTGCCAAAATTGCACCGAAAAATGGGGCAACTGAAAAATAAGCACCTGTGCGCGCAGTGCCCAAATGACGCAATCCAATCACAAACAAAGTCAGGCTGATGCCATAGGCAAAGAATCCGACTGTCATTGCACCTGCTATATTAGGTAATGACGGAAGCGTAGCGCCAACGATACATGCTAGTACTAAATTGACAGAGCCCGCAATCAACCCTTTGATAGAAGCAATCCAAGTAGCATCCGATAAAGAGAGTTTGCGCGTTAGATTATTATCTAACCCCCACGCGAAACAAGCGCCTAAAATTGCTAATGCTGGCCATATTCCAGAAAATCGTATTTCAGTTGGCCATCCCAGCACTAAAGCACCTGCTACGATTAAAGCCATGCCAAGCGCAATTCTGCGGTCAAAGTTTTCTTTAAAAACAAACCATGCAAGTAACGCTGTAAAAACGCCTTCCATATTGAGCAGTAAAGATGCGCCAGACGCTGGCATAGCACGCAAACCAAGCATCAACAATACTGGGGCAATCACACCTCCAGATAATATTGCCGTTGCAAACCAACCCTTTTCTGATGCAGGTAAATGGACTGCAGGCGCACGGATAATATAACGATACATCGTTAACCCTAACCCAGAGCCGAGATATAATAATCCCGCTAGCAGCCATGGGCTTACATTGGTGAGCAATAACTTTGCGAATGGCGTGCCAGCGCCAAATAATAAGGCCGAACCCAACGCGGCTAAAATTCCTTTTTGTAACATTCTAAAATTTTATCTCAATTTGTTCACACATTAATATTCAGTAAGTTTATATCTAACTTTCCCAAATCCAAATGCTGCTCAACTGAATCAGCTAAGCGCTCCAAGCCTGCCTCACGTAACTGCTCATAATCAAACTGCGACTCAACGCTATCCAAGCCAGCCCAATGCAACCAAGCCGCGCTAGATTCTGTATGATCAAACAGACCATGCAGATAGGTACCAGCAATCTGGTTATCCATTGAAATAGCGCCTTCTGGCTGATTATCTAGTATTAACGCAGGGCTATTTAAAGCCGCTCCAGTACTCACACCCATGTGAATCTCGTAACCAATCACCTTGGCATCGGCAAAGCTTAATTTTCCACTTACTTGGGTAAGACGCTTTTCTTTATCCAACGTGGTTTCCATGTCTAACCAAGCAAAACCAGCACTACTGCCAGCTTCACCTTCCAGCGCATGCGGATCATGTATCAACTGCCCTAACATCTGAAAACCACCGCAAATCCCTAATACTTTACCGCCATAGCGTAAATGCTTAGTAAGTGCTTGCTCCCAACCATTGGCACGTAAATGCTCAAGATCACCCCGTACATTTTTACTGCCCGGCAGAATGATTAAGTCTGACGCAGGAATAGCCTCATTGATTTTAACGAATTGAAAATCAACCTGCGGGTGTAATCGTAAAGCATCAAAATCTGTATGATTTGAAATATGCGGCAAAATCGGCGCAATGATTTTCAGGCGATTTAACGCAGGCTCATTCTGCGATTTAGCATTTTTTGGCACAGAATCTTCGGCTTCAATATGCAAATCGTG
>JACMNP010000028.1 GCA_014378495.1 Methylotenera sp.
CATGTGACTCGTAAGTCAGTCGTTACCGCTTTGCCGTAACGAGGAGCGCATTATACAGAGCTTATTCAGCCCGTCAATACTAATTAGCAAAACATTTTTAATTAATATCAAGCGTATTACAAAACTCTCTTTTTATTGCTTAATTCTGTTGCAGTTGCATTTCTTTCCAACTACTTTCGCTACGTTGTTTTGTTAGCGAAGGCCGCATTCTACAGGGCTTTCAGATCTCGTCAACACTAATTTAAAAATATATTTAATCAATGTTAACTACTTATTAAAACCGCATATTTAATATGCTTTGGATCATTTACTTTACTGCTTTTCGTTAACAAATTTTGTTAGCGAAGGCGCGCATTTTACAGAGGCTGATAATTAGGTCAAGCCCTAATCTACAATGTTACACAATTGTTACATTTGCGAACTTACGCTTGCCTACCTGAGCCACCACAGTGACACCTTTATTAAGAATAAGCCCTTTGTCAGTAATCTTGTCGCCATCTAATTTGATTCCACCTTGCTCAATGGCTCTGAAGGCTTCGGATGTGCTGACTACTAGGCCAGCTAGCTTAAGTAGCTGCGCAATACCTATAGTTTCCTCCTCTATAGTCACAGTGACTTCCGGCACATCATCAGGAATGCCGCCTTTTGAACGGGTTTGAAAGTCTGTTAAGGCTTTCTCTGCGTCAGCTAGGCTATGAAAGCGCGTCACAAGCTCTTGCGCAAAGCCGACTTTAATATCGCGCGGATTATTGCCTGCTGCTACATCGGCTTTCCATTTGGTAATGGTTGCTAACGATTCAAATGATAGCAACTCTATATAACGCCACATCAACTCATCTGAAATAGACATGATTTTGGCGAAGATCACTTCGGGTGCTTCAGCGATACCTATATAGTTACCGAGTGACTTAGACATCTTATTGACACCATCTAAACCTTCAAGTAGCGGCATAGTAAGTACACACTGCTGGCTTTGCCCAGCTTGTTTTTGTAGCTCACGACCCATCAGTAAATTAAATTTTTGGTCGGTGCCACCTAATTCAACATCTGCTTTTAGGGCAACTGAATCGTAGCCTTGTAGCAAAGGATACAAAAACTCATGAATCGCAATCGGCTGATTAGTCTTATAACGCTTGGAGAAATCATCCCGCTCTAACATTCTTGCAACAGTATGGCTAGCAGCTAGTTTTAGCATACCTGCTGCACCTAACTCATTAAGCCATTTAGAATTAAATACGACTTCTGTTTGTTCTGGCTTCAGTATTTTGAATACTTGTGCCGTATAAGATTTAGCATTTTCTGCAACTTGTTCAGCAGTAAGCGGAGGACGTGTAGTGCTTTTACCAGTTGGGTCGCCAATCATGCCTGTAAAATCACCAATTAAAAATAGCACCTGATGCCCTAGTTCTTGAAACTGGCGCAACTTGTTAATCAGCACAGTATGGCCTAAGTGCAAATCTGGTGCTGTAGGATCAAAACCTGCTTTAATTCTTAGAGGAATGCCTTTTTTGAGTTTTTCGACTAACTCAGCTTCAATTAAAAGCTCATCTGCGCCACGCTTAATAATTGCGAGCTGTTGATTGATGTCAATATTCACGTCTTTATATCCTAAATACTGCTAAAATTTTGTTTGATTGGAAATTAGTCATTTACTTGTTTTAATTGAGTATTCTGTTAGTATCTGCAATCGTATTAAATATTTAAAGGTCAGCGCGTGGAAATTAACGAGCCTAGTCAAACCAAGATTTTTTCTAATGCTTTTAGCAAAAATAACTTTGAAGATAACACTAAAGTTAATCCATCAAAAAATGATATTTTAGCGCAAAACGCTGATCAATATGCAGAGAAAGCTGAACGTAGGTTTAAGTTACGCTGGATATTGGCTATTTCTTGCCTACCCTTATTTGGTATCTACGCAGCTTTTGGTATTGCTCCACAAACGCTTGTTGGTAGTATTCCTACAGCAATGGTGGTAGAAGAAGTCACGTTACCTATCACTGATAATGTCGCAACCACTGCAAGCAACTTTTGGTATAAAGAACACGTGCGTAATGACGATACTCTTAATAGCGTGTTGTCGCGCTTAAACATTCGTAATCGCGATGATATTGACTTCATTCGTAACGATGCGGTTGCCAGCGAGATTGCATCAGCCTTAAAACCTGGTCATGAGATAGAATCTGAAACTGATGCAGACGGTAATTTAATATCGCTTGAGTATCAATTAGATACTGACCAGTTTATTACCATCAAACAAACGGCTGAGGGTAATCAGGCCACTAAAGTGGTGCATCAACTTGAAAGTCGCCCAATTCTAAAATCTGCAGAAATCAAAAGCTCACTATTTGGTGCCACTGATGACGCAAATATTCCTGATCACGTTGCGATTCAGGTTGCTGAAATGTTTGAAAGTGACATTGATTTTCATAAAGACTTACGCCGTGGCGATCATTTCAATGTCATTTACGAAGGTAGCTATGACCAAGGCGAGCTATTGAAAACAGGCGATGTGTTAGCCGCTGAATTTGTAAATAACGGTAAAACGTATCGTGCCGTTGGATACCGCGATGCAAATAATGAAATGCAATATTACACACCTGAAGGCAAAAGCCTACATAAATCATTTTTACGCTCACCGTTAGAATTCACACGTATTAGTTCAGGCTTCAGTTTAGGGCGATTTCATCCAATACTTCAACGCATGAAAGCACATAAAGGCGTAGATATGGCCGCACCTACAGGCACGAGAATAAAAGCTTCTGGTGATGCCGTGGTGGAATTTGTTGGTCAAAAAGGCGGCTATGGCAACATGATCATGCTTAAACATGCCAATGGCGTTAGCACAGTATATGGGCATTTATCACGCTTTACTGCTGGCTTACATCGGGGTGAAAAAGTTGCACAAGGTGAAGTTATCGGCTTTGTTGGTATGACTGGTTTAGCAACCGGTCCGCATTTGCACTATGAGTTTTTAGTCAATGGTCAAAACCGTGATCCAATGACCGTGGCGTTACCAAAAGCTAACCCAATCTCGGCGAATAATTTAGTTGCATTTAATAGTATAAGCAATCAACTATCAGCACAGCTAAATCTGCTAGGCACTAGCAATATCGCGGCTCTAGAGTAACTTTAAAGCATCACGTTAATATTTAATACATCAAAACTGATATTTAACTTATGGCTGGCGAGCTTTTCATCGGACTGATGTCTGGCACCAGCCTTGATGGTGCGGATGTTGCGCTAGTATCATTTAATGATGTGCAACAACCCAATGTATTGGGCACTTATTTTTTAGCTTACCCATCTGCATTGCGTGTAGAAATACTTGCTCTGCAACACCCTACTCATAATGAGTTAGAAACCACGATGTTGATGGGAAACAGATTGGCTAGGCTTTATGCAGAGGCCGTCAATGATTTACTCGTTAAATGCCAAGTATCCCCTCAAAAAATCTCCGCGATTGGCTGTCACGGTCAAACCATTAGGCACAGGCCTGGCTTTAAAGACGGCATTGGTTTTACTTTGCAAATTGGCAATGCCGCCCTTTTGGCTGAATTAACAGGGATTAGCGTAATCTCAGACTTTAGAAGCCGTGACATTGCTGCAGGTGGTCAAGGTGCGCCGCTGGTACCGGCCTTTCACCATGCGGTGTTTGCTAGCCCGCAAAGTAGGCGTGCTTTAATCAACATTGGCGGTATCGCAAATATCACTTATCTATCTAGTGGCGAAGTCATTGGCTTTGACTCTGGGCCGGGCAACATGCTCCTTGACGCTTGGATCAAGCAACATCAAGGCTTAGATTATGATGCTAACGGCGTATGGGCGAGCACGGGGAATGTAATTGAGCCACTGCTATTTCAAATGTTAGATGAACCTTATTTTGATTTAGTGCCGCCAAAAAGTACTGGTCGAGACTTATTTAATGATGCTTGGCTTAACAAGCATGTATTAGACAAACACTATCTCCCACAAGATGTTGCCCGTACTCTAGTAGAACTGACTGCTCAGAGCATCTATAACGCCCTACTAAAAGATTGTGGTGGTGTTGATGAAGTTTATTTATGTGGAGGTGGCGCCCATAACACTTTGCTAAAAGACGCGCTGCAAATACTGTTAAAAAATATTCAACTTGAGACTACGGAAGCATTAGGCATGGGCGTAGATTGGGTTGAAGCAATCGCATTTGCATGGCTCGCCAAGCAATGTTTGAATCAAGAAACTGCCAACCTACCAGAAGTCACTGGTGCAAAAGGTGCGCGAATATTAGGCGCTATCTACCAAAAGTAGCGTAAAAATAAGCCAAAAAAATGCAGTGTTAAGTCGTGTTTTACCAAGCATTTAACTACATCATTCACGTATAATTGCTATCAATAAGGGTTAAAACGTATAAGACTTTATGTCGAAACTAGGCATATAAATAAAACGTTAAAGCTCCAAATGCATTTCAATACTAAAGACTAGCCATCATGAATAAACCAACTAAAGCTACGCTAACTTTTGATAACGGTGCAGCGCCCATAGACTTACCTATGCTTTCAGGCAGCCTTGGTAACGATGTGATAGACATCCGCAGCCTTGGAAAACATGGCGTATTTACTTACGATCCAGGCTTTATGTCTACTGCAGCTTGTAACTCTAGTATTACTTTTATTGATGGTGAAAAAGGCTTACTTTATTACCGTGGTTATCCGATTGAACAATTGGCTGAACACTGTAGCTTTATGGAGGTATCTTACCTTTTGCTACATGGTGAGTTGCCTACTACAGAACAAACTACACAGTTTACCGATACCATCAATGGCAACTCCATGTTGCATGACCAGTTGAGCAACATTTTCCGTGGTTTTAGACGTGATGCACATCCAATGGCGGTTATGGTCGGTGTGGTAGGCTCGCTTTCAGCATTTTATTTTGATGCGATGGACATACGTGACCCAAAACACCGTGAAATATCTGCGCATCGTTTACTAGCAAAAGTACCTACCATTGCGGCTTGGAGCTATAAATATAATCTCGGCCATCCGTTTATGTACCCGCAAAATAATCTGAATTATGCTGAAAATTTCATGCATATGATGTTTGCAACGCCTTGCGAAAAATACACCCCTAACCCTGTGCTCGCCAAAGCATTTGAGCGTATTTTAATTTTACATGCTGACCATGAGCAAAATGCTTCAACAAGCACAGTACGCTTGGTTGGTTCAAGCGGCGCTAATCCATATGCGTGTATTTCAGCAGGTATTGCATCTCTTTGGGGACCAGCACACGGTGGCGCTAACGAAGCGACACTGATTATGCTAGAAGAAATTGGCGATGTGTCACGTATTGGCGAGTTTATTAAGCGCGCAAAAGATAAAACTGACAGTTTCCGTTTAATGGGTTTTGGTCACCGCGTATATCGCAATATGGATCCACGTGCAAAAATTATGCGCTCTACCTGCCATGAAGTGCTTGATGAGCTTGGGTTACATGATGACCCTATGTTTAAGCTAGCCATGGAACTTGAAAAAATCGCTTTAGAAGATGAGTATTTTGTATCACGTCAACTATATCCAAATGTTGATTTCTACAGCGGTATCGTCATGCGAGCCATGGGTATTCCTAACTCAATGTTTACCGCAATTTTTGCATTAGCCAGAACCGCAGGTTGGATTGCGCAATGGTCGGAGATGATTTCAGATGAAGAGCATAAAATCGGCAGACCACGCCAGCTTTACAAGGGCAATATACGTAGAGATATTGCCCCTGAAAGTAAGTAATGGCATTTTATCTGGTTGAATAAACTTTTTATTACTGTTAATGTCCGTATAGCATGAAATACATTCGTATACTCACAGTTTTTTTGATGATGACATTAGCCATCAGCCCTGTGCTTGCGGCTAATTGTGCGGCAACTTGCGCATCTAAAACTGTGATGTCTACCATCTCCAACGGCAATGATGCCGACATGTCAACAATGATGCATTGTCATAAAAATTTAACTAGTAAAACAGCTGCAAATAATCAGCATCATGATAAATCTGACGCATCACATCAAACCTGCCCTATGGGTGCTGGCTGTCATTTTGCACAGGCAACGCCAACTAATACGAACATTAAGCATGTGTTGGTGACCGCAAGCGCAGTTTCATTTCCAAGTTTCGATTCAACAGAAAAATCTGTAGATTTATCCCCACCGCTAAAGCCTCCTGCTTGAATTGAGAATACTAGGGCGAAATTACGCCCTAGTTAATCATATTTAAGTTTTTAGGAGCATTTTCAAATGAATACTATGTCGTTGGCATTAAAGCCAATATGGTCTTGTCTGCTAGCAGGCTGTCTACTTTGCATATTTCCAGCCTATGCAGCAGAACCGTTAACCTTAGCCGAAGCCATTCAATTGGCGACACAAAACCAACCTTTACTACAATCGCTTGATGATGCGGCGGCATCATCACGTCAAGCTGCGATTGCAGAAGGGCAATTACCAGACCCTAAAGTGAAATTTGGTCTAATCAACTTGCCTGTCACGACCAGCAACGCGCTACGTTACGACCGCGATGATCAGACCATGGTGAATATTGGATATTCACAAGAAGTCGTCCCGTTACAAAAACGCGAAATTGCTTCTAACAGAATGGAAGCGCAAGCAGACCAATTTCATGCAGAGCAAATCGCCACTGCTAGAACTATCGTGCGGGATGTGGCTTTAGCGTGGTTAGATGTATTTGAAGCACAACGCAAATCTGAGTTATACCA
>JACMNP010000002.1 GCA_014378495.1 Methylotenera sp.
GACATTGAAAATACGGTCCGTAAAATAATACTGACATCTAACCATACTGACCAATTATTGATATATTCAATATCAGACTCAATACGTTGAATCATTTGATCAATTTCTTTTGTTTCACCTCTTAATCCACGCACCTGAGCTAAGCCAGTAATGCCTGGTTTAATATTATGTCGCGCAAAATAATCGAAAATTCGTTGTGAGTACTCCTCATCATGCTGTACTGCATGCGGACGAGGCCCAACCAAAGACATATTCCCAGCAAGAACATTGAATATTTGTGGCAATTCATCGAGGCTAGTTTTACGAATAAAAGCACCAACCCTAGTGATTCTACTGTCATTTTTCTCAGCTTGCTTTAGCTTACCACTTTCAACTTGGTGAACACGCATACTACGAAACTTCCAAATTTTAAATACTTTTCCGCCCCAACCTGTTCGGTTTTGTCTAAAAAATACAGGGCCTGGACTATCTAGCTTAATAGCAATCGCAATGCCAAATAATATTGGGCTAATCGCTAATAATATAAAACAGGATAACACTACGTCTTCTATTGATTTTAGTAGCAACCTTGTTCCTATTAGCGGAGTCTCTGACAAGGTAATTACTGGGATACCAGAAATTTCCCTAACACTATGATTAACTAAGCGCAATGAAAAAATATCCGGAATCCAATGAATAGAAACATGTTTTTCTAATACAGATTTGTACATGTCCTCCAATACTTTAGATGACTCTAGGGGCGTTACTACATAGATTGCAGTAATATCGAATCGATCAATTAAGGCAGGTAAGTCTTCAATATTGCCTAAAACTCTAGTTGAAAACCTTGACAGAATAGGAGGGTCAACATCCTTAGGAAGCCTTACACAACCAATGACTTCCTCTCCAATCCATGGGTTACCTGAAATTTTTTGTTGCAGATGATTCGCAAGGCGACATTGACCTACGATAATCACTTTTTCATGCTGTTGCGAATGAAGTATTATTTTTTTATAAATTGTTCTAACGAGAGAGTGCAACATCAACTGTGTAAAGTAGCCTATTACATAAAGTTGACCAACGAGTGACCTTGAATATGTTTGGCTTTGTTTTGCTAAAAAAGCAAGAACCACTAATAGTAGGAAAGCTAGTGTCCATGCTTTTAATAAATTTAAAGCTTTGTCTAGGAAATGCGCATTACTTCTATATATGGCAAATCTATCGTAAGTAACAGCCAAGATACCCAACAACAAAAGCAACATCACCATGTAAGGTGATGTTGGCCCACCAATACTTCCATAATGAAGACGCACAAGTATCCATGTAATACCAATTACAGCGGCACCATCAAGTGCTTGCTGAATCATATTACTTAAGTTGCTACGTCTTTGTAGCAACATTCTAGAGTTAGTTTGTCCGTAAGCCATTTACTTTTCTTATCGTTAATATTTAAGCTTCAACTAAACATAGTGATTAATTTAACTTAGGAGGCACATAGGTCGCCACAGCATGCGCGCGGGATGACACATCTAATTTACTAAAAATCCGTTTTAAATGATTTTTAACAGTGTTAGGGCTAATGCTTAAAATCATACTTATTTCATAATTGGTTTTACCTAATCTTACCCAGTGAATAATTTCATGCTCTCTATCGCTCAGCCCCTGCACATGATACTCAGACAACTCATCGTCATCCATGTCACTTTCGAGGCATTCAACTCTTCGTAAAGCCGCATCGAGATGAGGAATCAACATCCCTAATATTGAGCTACAACTTTCAAACTCACTCTTACGATCCATAAAAATATAGAGGCAATCGTTGTTACCACGCATATCACGTATACCGTAAACCAATAATGAATTTATATCAGACAACTGATTGTTAAATATTGGCAACTCATCTGCATCAATATCAGTAGCAAAGTTATTGATTGAATACCAACGCTCACTATTCACGAGCCACTTTTTGTAAAGATTGGTCATCAGATTATCAATATGTCCAGGCGATTCTCTTAATGATTGTGTACGAATACCTGGCAATTTAGAACAAACATCATAATTTAATATGCCCTTGCTAAAATCACCCCATACTGCAATCAAAACATCATGTGGGACAACATTTGATACGTAATCTTGTTGCCACCTAAAAAAATCAATATGTTTTCTAATTGAGTATGACCGTTGGATAACTTCAATTAAAGTATTCCAATTTTGCTTTTCAATTTGCACTTTCATTTCAGCACACCTTATTTAATAGATTAATACCATTCACAGTATTATTGTGTGCAAATTAAATGCCAATAATATCTATATATTTATCTATAAAAATCAATAAGTTACCAATGATCATGCTTTTTAGTGCTAGGGATATGACATAATTTCAACACTATTGTCATTTAAACCATTTATCGAAAATCAGGACATCATTAATGATGGATTTGACTCTAGTTGAAAAAAATATGCCTTCAGTTAACTAACTGATAAGTCATTTTACTATGAACAGCTTTTATACTTTAATAGTCCGCACCACCTTAATGGGTGAGTCTTATATTTAATATCAATTACTAATCAATGATTTTAATATTTTGTAAGCCAAAAATTTAAATTGGCTACTTTAGCTGTGTAAATTTCTACCATAACTTTTTAAATGCGTTAGTATTGCCGAATTAATTATTCCGTAATTCGTAAAGCGCTTTTATGTCACAAAATATTGATTTTAACTTAACTACCGATTACGTTGAACTTTGCAATTTACTCAAATTAGTGGGCATTGCAGATAGTGGTGGCCGTGGGAAAACCATGGTGAGTGAGGGTTTAGTAGAAGTCGATGGCTTGATTGAAAACAGGAAAAGAGCAAAAATAAGAACTGGGCAAACTGTTAAAATCGCTGGGCTCAATATTTACATCAAATAATTATAGCCTAGCAAAATTAATGTAATTGATTAATACAGCGCTATAGAATCAATTTTTCAACTGGATGATTCGACAATATAGCCACTGCTTGAGCCCGTCTTGTAACGTTTAGCTTTTGAAATACTCGTTTAAGATGACTTTTCACAGTATTTTGGCTAATGTATAAAATCATGCCTATTTCTTGATTTGTTTTACCAGATTTAACCCAATGAATTATTTCCAACTCACGCGCAGTTAAGCCAGAGAAATGGGCTATCGCTTCTGATGTATTGACGACTTCAAGCGGTTGGAGATGCTGAATTCTTCTAAGTACATTATCAATGTGCGGCATGATAAGACCCATAATCGAATCTTGTACTTCGAATGTTTTTTTCTTACTGAAAAAAACATAGAGGCATTCATTTTTACCACGTAAATCACTGACTCCGTAAACTAATAATGAATTGAGTTGTTTTAATTTACTAAGAAAATTTGCATTGAATTGATGATTTAAATCCAGCTCATCAAGATTATTAATTACGAACCAACGTCGATTATTCTTGATCCAATCCTGATACAAATGTGACATGAAAGTATCAATTTCTGCAGAAGCATCAAAAATAATCTGGGTGCTTACATCGCTCAGATTTGATGCTACATCGTAATTTAATTTACTGATCTCATTCGTGTTCTTAAACTCACCCCAACTTGCCAAAAGCATATCATGCGGCAATACCTCATTTACACTTTCTTGCAGCCAAGTAAAAAAGTCAATATGCTTATCTATTGAGTATGATCCCTGGATAACGGAAAATATTTTTTCCCAATTGATAGTCTTTACTTCCATATCCATTATATTTTGTACCATTAAATTAATAATTTAACTTATTGTAATTGATTGCATCATAGACGATTTGCCGTAATAGTAATAGATTACTTTACAGTAAGTACCTAGTGCCGAAGACTACACGAAATATCTGAGATCAATATAATAAATATTACCAACGCAAACGTTTATAACAAAAGTTTACATTAACAATTGCGCAATATATAACCTATGCTCATTTTGAGTTTGTCTGCTTAAGAAAATATATCGCAGATAAGTTACGCCACCATCCATAAACATCCATTCCATAACCAAATACATAACAATTTGGCACTTCAAGACCTATAAAGTCAGCGTTAATAGGTTTAATTTTCTCAAGTTTCTTTTCAACCAATACTGCAGAAAATACTTTTTTTGCACCTAACTCTAAACACTTTTCTTTTATTGCTTTCAGCGTGATGCCTTCATCTAAAATATCATCAATCAATAAAACAGTACGTTCAGATAAATTTAACTTTGGTAACGCCTGCCATGTAAGCGTTTTGCCAACCGTTTCATTTTGATAACGGCTCGCATGCACATAATCTATTTCTAATGGAAAATTTAATTGCGTTAACAACTGCCCTGCAAAAACAATCCCCCCACCCATTACACAAATAACTACCGGACAAGAGTCTTTAAGTACTTCGGCTATTTGATCACTTAAGCGTGTAATCGCCGCCTGAACATCCTCAGATGAGTGAACTAGTTCTGCTTGTTCCAGTAATTGTTGTGGTGTTTGTGTATTCAATGAATGCAATTAACTTAATTCGTTATTCAGGTATTCAGAAAATGCATCGCCAATCTCATGATGCTTTAATGAATACTCTACATTGGCCTTCATAAATCCTAGTTTACTACCACAATCAAAACGCTTACCTTCAAAACGGTAACTTAAAATGGTTTCATGTTCTAGTAGTTTTGCAATACCATCAGTAAGCTGAATTTCTCCACCTTTTCCAGGTTTAATATTTTCTAAACACTCAAATATTTTAGGTGTCAGAATATATCGGCCCACAACCGCCAAAGTAGAAGGCGCATCTTTAGGCTGTGGTTTTTCAACAATGCCGTTAATTTTTAATACAGAGTCTGTAATTGCTACGGCATCAACGATACCGTAGCTCGCAGTGTCTTCTCTTAGAACATCTTCAACACCTAATACTGATTTTTGATTTTCGTTATAAATAGCAACCATTTGTTGCATAGCAGGCACTTTTGCATCAATCAAATCATCTGCAAGAATCACGGCAAAAGGCTCATTGCCCACCACTGGTTTAGCGCAAAGCACCGCGTGTCCCAAGCCTAATGCTTCTGGTTGACGAATATAGATACAAGTAACCCCTTTAGGTAAAATTCCATGAAGTAACTCTAATATCTGCGTTTTCTGTTTAGCAGCCAATTCAGCCTCTAATTCAAAAGCTTTATCAAAATGGTCCTCAATGGCGCGTTTATGTTTACCTGTAATAAAAATAAGTTGCGTTGCGCCTGCTGCAATCGCCTCTTCAACGGCATATTGAATGAGTGGCTTATCTACAATAGGCAACATTTCTTTGGGCATTGCTTTTGTTGCAGGTAAAAAGCGTGTACCTAATCCAGCGACCGGGAAAACTGCTTTAGTAATTTTATTCATATTTTTATCACCACCTAATGTAGAGTAATTTGTTTTTCAATTAATGTATTGGATATTTCTATACTGGGCTGATGTTGTGGAATATATTCCTCTACCCAAACCTTAAGCTCATCTTTTATGTGCACTTCGTTAGTACTTTGAACACTCTCAATCCATTTCAAAAGTTTTCTTACCCATACGCTATCTACAGGTCTGGCTAATGCAATACGTAATTTCTCATGCGGCGTTGGCATAGTATGCTCATCATCAGCAAGTAGCTCTTCGTACAGCTTTTCACCAGGACGCAACCCTACATACTCAATTTTAATATCTTCAATTTGTAGACCAGATAATCGTATCATATCAGCAGCCAATGCAGCAATTTTGACAGGCTCGCCCATATCAAGCACAAATATATCACCGCCCTTACCCATCAGCCCAGCTTGCATCACCAACTGCGCTGCCTCAGGAATTGACATAAAATAACGCATAATATCAGGATGGGTAATTGTGATAGGGCCACCTTTAGCGATTTGTTCGCGAAATTTTGGAATCACGCTACCACTACTTCCAAGCACATTACCGAAACGCACAATCACAAACTTGGTGACCGACTCTGCTAAGCTCACGTTAAATTGCTCTTGTAATCCTTGGCAGACCATCTCAGCCAAACGCTTGCTAGCCCCCATGACGTTAGTGGGATTCACGGCCTTATCCGTTGATATCAATACAAACTTATCTACTCCCGCTGCTTTACATGCAAGTGCTAAAGTATGTGTGCCTATCACGTTATTAGAAAGTGCTTCCCAAACATTACCATTTTCCATCATTGGCACATGCTTATAGGCTGCCGCATGAAATACTACTTTAGGCCTATATTGCGCAAGTAAATCTTTAACTCTCTGACTATTTTTAACATCGCCAGTCATGTAAAACAACGCTGTGGTTGCACCTAGCAGATTTAATTCTTGCTCTAATGTATAAAGCGCATATTCAGAGATATCAAGACAAATCAATTGACTAGGTTTAAATTTAAGAATTTGACGGCATAACTCAGAGCCTATTGAACCACCTGCCCCACTCACTAGGACGGCATGTCCTTCAATTAAGGCATGTAAGCCCATATTATCTAAGGCAACCGTCTCTCGGCCTAATAAATCCTCAACTTCAACTTTTCTTATTTGAGAAACACTAAATTTACCACTCATTAGATCATCAAAAGCCGGTACGGTTAACACTGTAAGACCATTTTGGGTGGCTATATTCACAGCGTTCCTTCTTTGTTGATGCATGACAGAAGGCATTGCCACAATGACGTGCTCAACTCCGTAATCAGAAGCAAGCTTAGCGATGTCATTGATGCTACCAAGCACTTTAACGCCCATTAATTGCCTGCCATGGATAGAATCATCATCATCTAACAACCCAATGACTTGCCAATCTTTGGAACGCTGCAAATCTTTTACTAACGCGATAGCAGCTTCACCGGCACCCATTATCAATACAGGCTTACCTTGCAAAAGCGTAAAACCATATAGCTTATGTTCTTTCCAAGCACGATACGTAAATCGACTCCCCCCCATCATCAAGAGTAGAAAAATAGGATCGAGAATCAATACTGATCTAGGTACGATATCGAATGGCTGAAACATGAGTAAAAATGTTCCAATAGC
>JACMNP010000158.1 GCA_014378495.1 Methylotenera sp.
ATTAGGGGTAATGCCTTGAGGTAATTGGTTGCTAAGCGTGGCTAAACGCTCGGCGACGACTTGGCGATTACGGTAGATGTCAGTATTTTCATCAAAAATCACGGTCACAATCGATAAGCCTGGAATAGATTGCGAACGCATGGTTTCAATGCCTACTGTACCTGCGATACTATTTTCAATCGGCTGTGAAACTAGGCTTTCCACTAGTTCAGCAGATAAACCTGAGGACTCTGTTTGAATGATGATTTGTGTGGGTGAAAACTCAGGAAAAACATCTAAATTACTATGTGTAAGACTATAAATACCATACAGCACTACCAATGTAGCTAAGCCAATAATCACGCCACTAAAGCGTATTGAAAAACGTACCAAAGCCGACATCATGACGATTTAGGCCTAAATTCTGCTGAAAATAATTTTTTCAGCATAGAAAGATTAATTAAATTTTGCAATTTAATCGTCGTTTTCATTAGTAATTTGTGATTTAAACTCTTCAGAAAGTAGCAATTGCGCACCACTGGTCACAACTTCATCACCTATTTTTAAATTTCCTTGGTAAAACCAGCCATTTTCAATTTCAACATCTGTATTAATTGGTAGCCTGCTAAATTGGTCGGCACCTACTTTGTGATATACCCAAGGTTTTCCTGCATACCAAACCACCGCATTATTGGGGATGATGACACCATTAGTTTTATTCTTAGACTGGTTATTAGATGATGGTGCAGTCCTTACGCTAAGTTGCATACCTGCACGTAAATCTCTATTCTTAGCATGATAAAAATACGTTTTACCTTGAATTGCGCCATTATTCAATGGTGCGCGAGAAACATACTGCGCACTGATATTGGTTCCAGGTGAAGCGGATGGTGAGACTGTAATGCTGCTATTAGGTGTTGGCTCAGGAGAATCAAATGGCAACGTGATTTGGATGAGTGCTTCATCGTAATTGATTAAATTTTGCAACAAGCTATTGGTATCTTTACTGGTTGCTAAATGCGTGAGGGCTTCTCCCCATGTTTGCTGCATGATCTCCTGAATGCTTTTAGCATTGGCTTCAGCTGCAGATAACTTCGCTTCATCTGCTTTTACATCGGCGAATGCCGTGGCGAGCACTTTATCTGATACATTTTTGTCATCTAAATTAAGCACGTGCAAGCGTGCATATTCAGCCTTATTGTGTACAGCACTGGTACTCAAAACCTGTGCTTCAGATTTAGCTGCCAAATAGCGCGTACGCAGCTCGATTAAGCTATCAATCGCCACTACATTGCCGTAGCTACTAATTGTTGCAGTGTGTGAGCTTGCCTTTAACGGACTGGATTTAATTTCGCTTTGTGCTTGAGTAGCCGCGTCTACAGTGATAACAGTCTGACCTTTCTTAGTTGCGACACGGTTGGGTGCTTGAATCTGTTCTTCAGAGTCCTTAGTTGAGGCTTCGTATTCATCTTTGCCATAAAACACCAAGACCCAAAATAGCATCACAATTAAAAATGCTTGTAAGCCAATGATAATGGCGTATTTACGGTTCATTTTTCATTTCGCCTTTTATTTCAGGAGGTTCTAATGCTGTCGCTTTGAAATGACTAGATATTAGCGGTTTTTGTAAGGTGTTTTCTAATGTATTGAGCGCAGTTTTTAGTTGAAAATAGCCAAGCGCAAGGCTTTTCTCGGCAGCATTATCCTCAAGCTTTACAAAAGTTAAGGCTAATCTATCTATTTCCCCAGCAGCAAATTGTCTTGACATACGCTGAGAGTTAATTTGTTCCTGTTTAAAGAGCTGCTGCTGATTATCTAAAGCTAATTTAGCTTGAATGACTTCCGCATTAGCTAGATTTACCTCAGCAATAACCTTGCTTTGTAATGCTGTAAATTGTGCCGCCTCAACTTCTCTTAGTTGAGTAGCTTCTGTAATAGCGACTTTATTTTTATTCAATAAAGTGAATAAGCTGGATAAACCTAGCGACCATATTCTATCGCCAAATTCATAGGCATAACCTGGGCTAATGGTAATGTCTGGGTATTGTTTAGCTATTTCCAGCTTTAACTTTGCCTCAGCAACAGCATATTTTTCTAGTGCAATACGAATATCTAAACGATTTAACAACGCGTTAGTTTGAGCGTCAGCAGGCAGCGTTGAGTTGTCTGATATTTGAGTAGTCCAATTCTGTTGAATCCAAGTCTGCTCATCGGAAGACTGTAGATTATTATTGACCTCCACTAAAGTCATTTTCGCAACTCTACTTAGCGGTAAGCCTAAGTTGCTCGCTAACTTAGATAGCAAAACTAATTTAGTTTGTTCATTAGCATTGAGCTCAGCCGTAGTCGTTTGCAATTGGAGTTTTGCTGTACTTAATTCAACATTGGAAGCTGCACCCAAAGCCAGGCGTTTTTGATAAATGGCTACAATTTCTTGGCGCCGTAATTGTTCTTCATTCAGCGACTTAATCTGATAAGCATTAAGCTGATGTTCAATTAAAGTTTGCGCTATTTGGTTACGTAGTTCCCAAGCTATTTGAGCAATTTCTAACTTGGCTGATTGTGATAAATGATGTGCGTTTTCAATACGAATATCACGTTTATTGGCAGTTTCAATGGGAATGTCGATGCTCAAACCAAATGCGAATGGGCTAATATCACCATTAGCACGATTGCTATGAGCCAAGTTTCCATTCAAATTAGGAATGGGCTTTTCTGCAGCGGCTAGTTCTGAAACCTCAGCCGCACGCCACTGTGCACGTGCGACGTCTAGGCTAGGGTGAAAGAAAAGGGCGCAAAAAGTGAGTTCATCTAAGCCCCAAACAGCGATGGGTAGTTGTTTAACCTTATAGCCATTATTAAGTAAATATTCATTAAATGGCTGTCCGAGAGGATCTTTACTCTCGAATTTTACAGAGTTTGCAACGGGGTCTATAGGCTTAGCCGTGTATTGTAGAAAATTGCAGCCTGCTAAAAATATTGCTAAAAATGCAGATAAGCAGGCGATTAATTTTGCGCTTTTGATAGGCCTATTAGATTGAATCGAACTGATATGATTTATCAAAACAGTTAACGTGCTTGAGATTTTTTAGATTTATTTAGAGGTTAACCATTTCCTGCTGATTGTATTGTTAATTAACAATCTCTGCGTTTACAGCGATTAATGCATCTTGTAATGTTTCTTCCGCTAGGCTATTGATTGAAGTGGCAAGTAAATCTGCGGCTTCTACAGTGCTAAGTGGTAGATTGTGACTATCCATTTCTGCAATCAATCCAGCTGCAGCACCTGTTACTTTTAACAGAGATTGACGTTCACGCATCAACAGCTCCAACTCTGTGCGTAGCATATTGATTTCGTTAATATTAATGTTATTTTGCATGGCTTTTTACTTTACGTTATTGGTGATAATTGCATGATGTTTAATAAGTGCATGGTTGTTAATATACTTAAATATTATGCACTTTAACAATCATGTCGTATTCTCGCACAATCATAGACCGCTCTGCTAAAAATTCAAGCGCACATTCTATCCATCAGGTTATTTCAATCTGTTGAGAATAAATAAATAGCAGATTTATTGTTTTTATCTTTTCTCAAAGCCAGTAGTTGAGATACAATAGCTGCTTGTTTGAAACGGCTGAAATTTAAGTTATATTTAAGCTGTATCTACCTGCGAGAGTGGCGGAATTGGTAGACGCACTGGATTTAGGTTCCAGCGCTGTAAGGCGTGAGAGTTCGAGTCTCTCCTTTCGCACCAAATATTAAGGGCTTCTTTTCATTAAGAAGCCCTTATTTTTTTGCTTGCCAGCTTGTCCAAGCCATTCAAAAATGATGTATTTTGATAACATCAATAATCTGTAAATGATTCTCTGTGACATCCTTCTTAGTGAGTACACCTTAGGTGTAATTGTAGATTTAAGCCTGAAACGATTAAATATGCATGACTTAATCAACCATCAGGAGAAGTTCATGACTACAAAAGCATTTAAATACAAAAAGCAGGCTATTAAAGATGTGCAGCCATCAATGAATGTTGCAGGTGTTCCTGCTTGGCTTGGCGATACATTTGTTTCTGCAGATAAAGACAAAACAATATGTGCAGGTTTTTTTCGTTTAGAAAAAGGCAACGCGTTAGTGTATGACTATGATTATGAAGAAATGAAAGTAGTGGTAGAAGGTACGTTCATTATTTCTGACGAAACAGGTCAAAAAGTGACTGCCACAGTAGGTGATGTACTTTATTTCCCATCAGGCAGCCGCATCACGTTTACTACGCCAGAATATGCTGTTGGTTTCTTTTGCGGACAACGCGCACCGCTTTAATCTTATTTGATATTAGCTATGCAACAACTATTAAATGGTAGTTGCATAGCTATGTCAGCTTATAAAAAAACGCGACGTGCTTGTAATTGCGTTGATTCCCAATTTAGATGCTGGTAATAGGCGATTGCATCTGCATTAGTCACATCTACCAAAAGTTGTGCGCGTGTTGCGCCTTTGTTTTTAGCCCAGACTAGTGCATTGCCCAATAACTGTTTACCAACGCCGTTGCCTCTATAACCGGCATCAATCACCATGTCTTCTATCCATGCTGAGGCTGCCCCTTGTGCCGTTGAGATTACTAACTGCGCGCTCACCATTCCAATTACTTTTCCATCAGCGTTTCTAGCAACTTGTATCGTCGCACTTAAAGAATTTTGAATGACTAAGGTGAGCCCTTTTTGTTGCTTAGTTGCATCTGGATTAAAGTCTTTTTCGATACTAAATAAAGCGGATAGTAACAAGATTAAATCTGGGATATCCGCCTCATTTGCTTCATTAAATATGATGTGGTCCATCATTATTCGTCCGTATGTTCAGAAATAGGTGAATCATAATGAATGATGGCTAGAAACTTGATAGGCGTTTGCATCAGCGTTTCTGGGCCATGAGGAATTTCGCCACGAAAGGTAAGTGAATCGCCACTATTGAGCACAAAAGTATCTTCACCTACACGATATTCAAGCTGACCTTCTAACATATGAATAAACTCAGTGCCAGGATGCTCAAACGAGGGAAAATTTTCACCAGCATCTTCTAAACTGATTAAAAATGGTTCAAAGGTCTTATGTGGGCCTTGATCATAAGCCAGCAGTAGATAGGTATGGCCTACACGCGTGCCTCTGCGTACCACTTCCATCCCTTCGCCATTTTTAACGAGTTGGGCTGCGCCTCTAGGCAAGTTATAGTTTTGAAATAACTTTGCTAGCGTAACGCCTAGTGCGTTTGCAAGCTGCTCCAATGTTTCTAAACTGGTAGCCGCGAGGCTATTTTCGATTTTGCTCAACATACCGCGGCTAATGCCCGCACGTTCAGAAACTTCCGCAATGGTTAGGCCATGTTGTAAACGCAATTGCCGTATTGTGGTACCTAAATGTCGCCCAAGTGATTTGTTAGAAATATCAGCTGGTAGACTTTCAGTCTCTTTTTTTAATGCCATGATTGGTGCCTATTTATATTTGACAGAGGTCATATAAAACGAATATTACAAGAGAGTAGACAATCTCTGTGAAAAATTCATTTTAGTCACTATTGTTGAAAAGGTTGATTCAAGTTTTCAAACTACATTTATTACATCACTATTAATCTGTAATATATCGCATAAGTTTAACTGTAGTAATAATAGTTAATGTAAAATTAAAAATTAAGTATATAGAAATAACTAACATCATAAAAGAGGAGAATATTTTGACTGAAAGAATCGTAATGCGCACTGGTGAGGCTTTAGTTGCAGGCGGGCCTCCTGGCACGGCTGCTGAGCCAGAAGTGATTATTGGTGAATTAGATGGACCAGTTGGTACAGCTATTGCTACTTTAACGGGTGATCAAGTGGCTGGTCATACCAGAGTTTTTGCTTTATTGAATACCGATATTCAAGTACGCCCAGTGACTTTGATGGTAAGTAAGGTGACTGTGAAAGATAGTAAATACACCAATATTTTAATGGGTACAGTACAGGCTGCAATTGCTAATGGGGTTTTGGATGCTGTGCGTGCTGGCGATATTCCAAAAGAACGTGCTAATGATTTGGGTATTATTGTGTCAGTTTGGCTAAACCCAATCGTGACCAAAGACGAAAAATTAGATCATAAAATATTGTTTGATATTCACCGTAAAGCAACTGCAATGGCTATTCATAAGGCCATGAATAACAAACCAGACATCGATTGGTTGCTTGAGAATCAAGACAAAATTACGCATAAATATTACCAAATGGGCTTAGATGGCAAACTTTAATTGTTAAGCATGAGTATTTTTGATTGATGAAAGACAGCGCTATTAATTGTTTAGATTCATTGAGATTTTCTCATAGCATCATGTAAAATAACGTTAACCCTTGGGGAGTAGCCTGCTTCTTATCTGAAGCGCCTGTGTCAACATAATCGACTTACGTCGTGGTGCAGGTAGCCGTCTGGTTGGCGAGACTAATGGATGTCAGCACGATATTAAGTCGGGCGTGTATGGCATTCACTATTCTTGGCCCGACTGGAATACTTACATGAATATCACCTCCACCGCGCTACTCGCGCTTGCAATGTCTACCGATGCTTTTGCTGCTGCCATCGGTAAAGGCGCTGCACTGCAAAAACCTAAACTTTCTGAAGCGCTTCGGATGGGGCTTATCTTTGGCATCATAGAGGCCATTACACCTTTGATAGGGTGGGCAATTGGCCGCGCTGCGACTCAGTATGTGGTTGCTTGGGATCACTGGATAGCATTTACGCTACTACTTATACTCGGCCTACGGATGATTTATGAAGGTCTTCAAGTGGATGAGTCGGTTGAAGAGAAACCTACGCATCACTCATTTATGGTATTGGCTATCACAGCCTTTGCGACCAGTATCGATGCAATGGCCGTTGGCGTAGGCCTAGCTTTTATTAATGTAAATATTATGGCTACTGCTGCTGCGATTGGGTTTGCCACTTTCACAATGGTCACTATAGGCGTCATGCTAGGTAGAGTGCTTGGCATGATGGTCGGCAAACGTGCAGAAATTTTAGGCGGTGTGATATTGATTGGAATCGGCAGTTATATTCTCTATGAGCACTTGCATGGTCTCGCTTGAACTAGTTTTTATATCAGCTTATTTTTTTGGTGTGTTGCCCACGTGATACAAGTTTCAAGCAGCTCGCTCAATAATGGTTTGAGTTTATTAGCAAGTACGGGGTCGTATAAATAAGGAGCCTGTTCTTGCATATAAATACACTGACTGATTTCTAGTTGAATCGCATGAATATTGAGCGTGGGCACACCGTAATGCCGCGTAATATAACCACCTTTAAAACGACCATTGAATACATGACTGTATTTTTTAGCATAGGCGGATTTTTGTAAACGATGTGCAATCGTTTCTTGCAAAGAGGCGTCACAAGACTGCAGGTCTGCTGTACCGAAATTTAAATCAGGCAATTTTCCATCAAAAAAGCGTGGCACATGTGAAGCGATAGAGTGTGCATCCCACAACAGCGCAACACCGTGTATCGCATGTAGTCGCTTTAATTCCGATTCTAGTTTGTGGTGATATGGCCGCCAAAACTCCTCAATACGTTTTTGTATTTGAGCTTGATTTGGCTCTTTTCCATCTTTGTAAATCGGTTGTTTGTCAAAAGTATCTATCGGGCAAAGCCCAGTAGTGTCTTGCCCAGGGTATAACGAAGTATCTTCGGGTGATCGATTAAGGTCAATCACATAGCGCATATATTTTGCGGAGATTACAGACGCACCATAAGTTTCCGCCATGTCATAAAGCAAGGTTAAGTGCCAGTCTACATCTGCCATTTTAAGTGCTTGCGGAGTCATATTGCAGGCAATATCCTCAGGCAAGTGCGTGCCAACATGTGGTATTGATATCAGTAGTGGCGAATTACCACTATAAAAATTAAAACTATTTTTCAATGTAGTTGAACTCAAATTTTAGGTCAATCACTAACACTTTAGTAGTAATACTAATTATCCAAATTAGCTAAGTGGTTAATCAATATCATTAAATGATGCTAACTTTAGCATGAGTTGCATAAAAATAATAAAAGTTTCATTTAGATGTTGACACCTAATTATCAGTATGGCTAAATACGACTTAGATGTTTCATACAGATTAAAAAAGTTTATTGAATTTGATTGAGGCTATTTAGCTTAAAACTAGCCAATTAAATAAATTGCCAGTTAAAAACTAGGGTTTATAAGGTTAAGAAATGCCATTAAGACTACTTAAATACGCACTTAAAAGTGAACATCCAGCACCGCGCTTTTTTAAGTCACATGAAACCCCCAAAAAATCATACGATGTGGTGATTATTGGCGGCGGCGGTCATGGGCTAGCTGCCGCTTATTACTTGGCTAAAGATCACGGTATTACCAATGTTGCCGTGCTTGAAAAAGGTTATATCGGTGGTGGTAATACGGGTCGCAACACGGCCATTGTGCGTTCTAACTATCTCACGCCAGAAGGTGTTAATTTCTACGATGCCAGCGTTAAAATCTATGAAGGTCTTTCAGAAGAATTAGACCTTAATTTATTTTATTCAACACGCGGCCATTTTACTTTAGCGCATACAGAATCAGCAATGCGTACGATGCGCTGGCGTGCTGAAGTGAATAAACATGTAGGTGTAGAAAGCCGCGTAGTTGGGCCTGATGAAATTGCTAAAGCTTGCCCGCAGCTTGATATGAGCTGTAGCGGCCAAGCACCGATTTTGGGTGCGCTGTTTCATGCGCCAGGCTCTATTGCTCGCCACGATGGTGTAGCGTGGGGTTACGCTCGCGGGGCTGATCGTTACGGTGCTGAAATTTTCCAGAATACTGAAGTTTTAGGTATCGACGTTAAAAACGGTAAGGTCTGTGGCGTTAAAACCAATAAAGGCTATATCGAAACTAAGCAGGTTTTATCGGCAGTTGCAGGGTTTACACCTCGCATTACTGAAATGGTGGAGCTTGAAACGCCTATCGTAATTCACCCACTGCAAGCTTGTGTGACTGAGCCGATGAAACCATGGCTAAACAGCATCTTGGTATCTGGTAGCTTGCATGTGTATGTCAGTCAATCGTCTCGCGGTGAGTTAGTGATGGGTTCATCATTAGATCCATACGAAGTCCATCAAACGCGTTCTACGCTAGATTTCGTAGAAGGCCTTACCTCGCACATGCTCGATATGTTCCCGTTTTTATCTAACGTGAAGATTGTGCGTCAGTGGGGTGGTATGGCCGATATGACCCCAGACTTTGCACCTATTATGGGTAAAACGCCAATTGAAGGTTTTTATATCGATGCGGGCTGGGGCACTTGGGGCTTTAAAGCCACGCCTATTAGCGGCAAAACAATGGCGCAAACCATTGCCAATGACAGTGCGCCTGATCTCATTCATACATTCCGCTTGTCCCGTTTTGAAGATTACGAACTGACCGGTGAAAAAGGTGCAGCGTCGGTTGGCCATTAGTCGGCAATCTACGCTAACACATTATCAATAGGACTTAAGAAATGAAGCTTTTAACCTGCCCTGTGAATGGAACTAGACCACTCAGTGAATTTATATTCGGTGGTGAATACCGCGAAGCGCCTAATCAAAATACTTGTACCGACGCAGAATGGGCGGCGTATGTGCATAACCGTCATGGTGCGCCTGGCGATAAAAAAGAATGGTGGTATCACTCACCCAGCGGCACTTGGTTTATTGCAGAGCGCAATACGCTGACAGACAAAGTCTCTCGTACTTATCTTGTCAGTCCAAATCTCATCAGTCCAAAGTCAGTAGTTTCAGATAATACAGAAAAAGAAGCGGCAGTTAAGGGAGAGGGGCAATGAGTTTTCGTATTCCTAAACAAGCTGGAGAATGGCTAGATCGTTCTAAAAAAATCAATTTCAGCTTTGAAGGCGAACAGTTTTCAGCTTTTGAAGGCGATACCATCAGTAGCGCATTGTGGGCCGCTGAGCAAAAAGTATTAGGCCGTAGTTTTAAGTATCATCGTCCTCGTGGTGTATTGAGTTTGGCTAATCATGATGTCAATATTTTGATGACTGATGGCCTAGATACCAATATGCGAGCCGATGTGCTTGAGGTGAAAGAAGGCATGTCGCTGACTGCCGTGAATACGGTAGGTGGTGTAAAAAAAGATAAAAATAGTTATATTGATTCTATTTCACCACTCTTGCCTGTTGGGTTTTATTACAAAGCATTTCATACTCCACGTCGCTTATTCCCGTTTTGGGAAAACATGATTCGTAAGGCTGCAGGTCTAGGTGTTACAAACTTTAATTACCCACGTATCCTTAAACGTAAAGTTCATACGCATTGTGATTTGCTCGTGATCGGTGCGGGGCCAACAGGCTTAACAGCCGCTTATGAAGCGGCGAAAGCTGGCTTGGAAGTGACTATTATTGATGAAAATCGTCATGCAGGTGGCAGTCTAGGTTACAACCGTGCTGGGGATAAAACATCGGCTAATTATTTAGAAGATTTATTAAATAAGGTCACGAGTGAACCCAATATTACTTTGCGCACAGGTGCGTATGCCGCTGGGTATTATCCTGACCATTTAATCCCTGTGGTTGAAGCCTCTGGTATTAGTAAGATTCGGGCTAAGGCAGTGATTGTTGCCAGTGGTGCTTTTGAACAGCCGCCAGTATTTAGATATAACGATTTACCTGGCGTGATGTTAGGTTCAGCTGCGCAACGCCTCATTTATCGCTACAGCGTCAAGCCGTTCAGTAAAGGTATTGTCGTTACAGCCAATGATTATGGCTACCGTGTGGCGATTGATTTGCTCGAAGCGGGTACGCAAGTATTAGCCGTGGTTGATTTACGTTCGGGCGCTAACGGCGGATTGCACGCTGTAGCGTTACACCAACGCGGCGTTAAGATTTATCCTGGACATTGTGTTTATGAAGCACTCGCGACTTCAGATAAATCAAGCGTGAAAGGCGCGGTGATTTGTGCCTACGACGACAAGCAAAATATAGCATTAACTGGCAATAAATTCACATTGGAATGTGATGGTATTGCCATGAGCGCAGGCTGGGCACCAGCGGCAGCTTTATTGTATCAAGCTGGTACTGGCATGCAATTCGATTATACCGTGCAACAATTTGTACCTAGCCGATTGCCAGAAGGTATTTTTGCTGCGGGCAAGGTAAATGGTATTTTTAATTTAGAGCAACGCATGCTTGATGGTGCGCGTGCTGCAAATGATGTCTTGCGCTATTTAGGACACCTAGTAGCTCCGCTAGCGACAGAAAAACATATTGGTCTATCCCCAAGCCATTCTTACCCTATGGTGCCACATCCTAAAGGTAAAAACTTCGTCGATTTTGATGAAGATATTCAGATTAAAGACTTTGAAAATGCGGCTAAAGAAGGCTTTGATAATATCGAGCTCATGAAGCGTTTTACTACTGTTGGCATGGGTCCTAGCCAAGGTAAGCATTCTAATATGAACGCGATTCGTATATTGGCAAAAATCCGTGGCCTACCAGTTGAAAAAATTGGTACGACAACTTCAAGACCATTCTTTCATCCAACGCCTATTGGTCATTTAGGTGGCCGTGGATTCCACCCGCATCGTTTAACTGCTTTGCATGATTGGCATACAGCGCATGGCGCAGTGTTTACAGATATTGGTGCATGGAAAAGAGCTGCTTATTACCCTAGTGTTGGACAATCCAAAGAAGATGCAATTCAAGCCGAGGCGCTGGCGGTTAGAAAGACTGCAGGTATTATTGATGGCAGTTCTTTTGGCAAAATAGAAGTATATGGCCTAGACGCTGCCGAATTTCTTGAGCGCTTTTTTACCGGCAGTTATATCAGCCAAAAAGTAGGCACTTGCCGCTATGTGATGTTATTGGATGAATCTGGTGTAGTGATTGATGACGGCATCGCCAGCCGTCTAGCGACTGATTTATTCTACCTTTCAATCGGCACATCTAATGCGGCTGCAGTATATAGAGAGATGCAACGCTCGCAGCAAGAGTGGCAGTTGAACATAGGTTTAGTGAATGTGACGGGTGCTTATGGTGCGATGAATATCGCAGGGCCATCTGCGCGCGAAATCTTATCTACCCTCACCGATATTGATCTTAGTTACGCGTCATTTCCAAATAGCCGTACTCAAGAAGCTGTTGTCGCTGGCGTGCAAGCCAGAATCATCAGAGTGTCGTTTGTATCAGATATGGCTTATGAATTGCATGTGCCGATGGCGCAATCACGCCATGTGTGGGATGCATTAATTGAGGCAGGGAAAAAGCATGGTTTGCGTCCTTTCGGCAGTGAAACGCAACGTTTGCTCCGTCTAGAAATGGGCCATTACATGCCAGGCATTGATACCGATGGCTTAACTA
>JACMNP010000159.1 GCA_014378495.1 Methylotenera sp.
ACATAATCAATGACGCGATCTCGCCCTTCTTGGCAAAAATCGATATCAAAGTCGGGCATAGAAACGCGGTCTGGATTCAGAAAGCGCTCAAACAATAGGTTATATTCAAGCGGGTCTAAATCCGTAATGCCTAAACTATAAGCCACTACAGAGCCAGCACCAGAACCACGCCCTGGACCTACTGGCACACCATTATTTTTAGCCCAATTAATAAAATCTGCTACGATTAAGAAGTAACCAGCGAAACCCATTTGATTGATGACGTTAGTCTCAAAGTCTAATCGTGCATCATATTCAGCGCGCTTGCTTTCACGCAGCTTTGCATCTGGGTACAACACTTCCAGTCGCCCTACTAACCCCGCACGAGCCTCACTCACTAAATATTCGTTTAAGCTCTCGTTATTAGGGGTAGGAAATTTCGGTAAGTAATTTTTACCCAGTGTTAGCACCAAGTTACAGCGTTTGGCTATTTCCACACTATTAGTAAGCGCTTCGGGCATATCGGCAAATAAAGTGGCGATATCAGTCTGCGTTTTAAAGTATTGTTCAGTAGTAAAATTTTTCGGGCGACGCGTGTCTGCTAGTACATAGCCTTCTGAAATACAGGTACGGGCTTCATGCGCCCTAAAATCATCAGGCGTAATAAATTGTATGGGGTGCGTTGCTACGACAGGCAGATTTAGTGCATTTGCTATGGTGCGCACTTGCTGGATATATTCTTCTTGCTGGGATTTTTGTGTGTCGATTGCGACGCGCTGTACTTCTAAATAAAAACGATCAGGAAATAACGTCTGCCAGTCATTCGCTAATTTATTAGCTAAGCTAAAGTTTTTTTGCGCAATCGCCAAGCCAATATCACCTGCTTGTGCGCCAGAAAGTAATAATAGACCTTCAGTACCACATTCAACAAACCACTCACGCTTAAACTCTGCACGCCCCCTGTATTGATTCGTTAAATATGCACGACTTAATAATTGGCAAAGCAGTAAATAACCTGCATGAGATTGGCACAACAATAAAATACGTGAAGGCTGATCACGATTGCTAGTATTCTCAAGCCAGATATCACAACCCAAGATAGGCTTGATACCTTTACCGCGCGCAGCTTTATAAAATTTGATTGCGCCGAATAGGTTACTCAAATCTGTGAGTGCCAACGCAGGCATCTGATCATCTAAGGCTTGTTGTACGTAATCATCAATACGCACAATGCCGTCCACAATAGAGTACTCACTGTGGCAACGTAAATGCACGAATTTCGGTGATTTTTGTAATGACGCTTGAGGTGTTTGACTGGTTTGCAACATAAGGCAAATTTTACCTTATTTGAGGGTGTTTAAGCGCTTAAAATATTAGCTTAATGGCTAGAAAAAACATCACCATCGACACCAGAAGGCTTGACAGATGATGTCTTACCAACAATATCGATAGCTGTAATTTAATACTTTAGTCTGCTAATGTTTAAGCAATGCGTTGACTTGCTCAATCAACTCATCATCTTGCACAGGTTTACCCAAGAAGGCGTTAACGCCTAATTCTGTAGCCACATTCCGATGTTTCTCAGCCGTACGTGAGCTGATGATAATCAGCGGTGTGTGTGCAGTTTTTGGATTATCACGTACGTGACGCGAGAACTCAAAACCATCCATACGCGGCATCTCAATATCCGTCAGAATAATATCGGGCACGATTTGTTGTAACTTTTGCACCGCATCCATACCATCATTAGCAGTAATCACTTCAAAATCCTCACGCTCTAGTACCCGTGAAAGCACTTTACGCATCGTGAGTGAATCATCTACGACTAATGCAACACGTTTGACATGCTCAACTAATGGCGCAATGGTATTTACTCTAATCGCTCCAATAGACAGAGCCTCACGGTTAGCGAGTTGCACCGGGTTAATCACTAAGACAATCGCACCATCGCCCAATACAGTCGCACCAATCATGCCAGGCACACGTGAAAGTTGCGTGCCCATTTGCTTCATTACCACTTCTTGGTTGCCTATAATCTCATCCACATGTATAGCGCTACGATAGGTACCACTTCGTAACATAATGATTGGCGTATATACATGACTTTCTGCAATATGATCGATATCGCCAATCAGTTTGGATAAGAAATTGAGTGGATATTCGCGATCAGCCCATTCGATTTTGTGTGCTTCATAAGCACTAATCAAATTATTCTGTTTTAATTTCTGTACTTGCTCAACCATCACAGAAGGAATAGCAAAAATCTTGTTACCAGTGCGCACCATAACTACTTGCGCAACAGAGAGTGTCACAGGTAGGTAAATGTTAAACATCGCACCATTACCTATGACATTGCTAACATCAATACGACCGCCCAGCACAGCAATATCGCTACGAACTGCATCTAGCCCGACACCACGGCCAGCAATTTGTGACACGGTATCAGCAGTTGAAAAACCTGCTTCAAAAATAACCGCCATCAACGCTTGGTCCGTTAACTCTTGATCAGCCGTAAACAAACCTTTTTCAATGGCTTTTTGTTTAACTTTGGCTAAATTTACGCCTGCACCATCGTCAGAAATTATCAGTGTGATTTCATCATTTTCTAGACTGATTTTAAGCTTGATTTGCCCTGTTTCAGGCTTGCCTAATTTTTTACGTTCTTCGGTAGATTCAAGACCATGTGCCACGGCATTACGCAACAGATGCTCAAGTGGCGCGCCCATTTTATCTAGTACGCCACGGTCAATCTCAATACCCTCACCCTCAATGGCCATTTCAACGCGTTTGTTCAACTCTCTAGCTGTTTGCCGAACGATGCGCTGCAAACGCTCTGAAATAGTGGCAAATGGCAACATACGAACGCCCATGAGACCTTGTTGCAACTCACGATTCATACGGTTTTGCTGTTGCAACGCCGCATCAGTTTGATCAAGATTCAATAACAAACCATGTTGAATAGTCGCAACGTCGTTGACACTCTCGGCCATCATACGGGTTAGTTCTTGCAGACGAGTAAATCGATCAAACTCTAACGGATCAAATGTCTCATTCGCTTCTTGCAATAAACTCATGCGAGATTGCATCTGTGTTTCAGCTTCAATCTCAAGCTCACGTAAGTAAGCGCGCATACGGTTGATACTATCAGTTAAGTCGGTAGATGATTGTTTGAAGTTCTGCATTTCTCGGTCCATCCGAGAACGCATAATTGAAACCTCACCCGCTTCATTGATTAACCTATCTAGTACATCAGCACGCATCCGTAAAAACTGCGACTTACGATCGGTAGAACGAGTAGGTGCAATAATTTTTGCGGCAGCATCAGCATCTTGTGTGCTGACTTTCACGCCACCAGTGATGTCTTCCAACATGTAACCAATGCGGTCAAACTCGACAAACATATCATCAAAATCATCCATGGTGACTTTATGCTTGAGTGCTTGAATCACGCGATCTTCCATAGCATGTACACTGTCGCCAATATTTGGCTGCCCAGCCATACGGGCGCTGCCTTTAAGCGTATGTAACCCACGTTGCAGTGAATCAGGATAATCTGCCTCTTGTGGGTTAGCGCGCCACCCACGCAAATCTCGGCCAACCTGTGGTACTAATTCACGCGCTTCTTCTACAAATAGCGCTAATAACTCTTGATCAACCGCTTGCACAGAAAGTTGCTCAACTTTTGCTTCTTCTTTAGCTACTTTGACTGGTTTATCCGTTATTTTTTCTAGTGTTTTTTCTGTAGTGCTATCAGTTGATTTTTCTAATGAAACGACTTCAGATAATTTTTCGTTAGCATTTACTTCTTGCACAGCAATTTCCGCCTGCTGTGCAGCTGCACCCTGCATCGCGGCGGTTGTCTCGCCTAAAGCAATAATAAGTGCACGTGTTGATTTAGGGTTTTTAAGCGCCTTGGCTTTTTCCAAACCATCTTCTAAGGCTTTCACCACATTACCGTACAGCGCAATATGCTGTTCAGACCAAGCGCCAGTATATTGATCTAGCCAATGCTCAAGGGCGCGCGCTAAATCACCTGTTGGCTTAAAGCCAGCAGTCAAAGCATTACTACCTAAAGTATGCGCTGCACGGCGACTTGCGTCCGTGGGCGTTTCATTTGCGTGCAATCTTAATGCTCGTTGAGCATCTATTAAAGTCATTAAGTGTTGCTGTGCTTCGTTCATAAATATATTGAAGAAAGCACGACTCAATTTACGTGTACCTCCAATCAGCACTTCTTCTTTTTGTGGCTTAGTTTCAGTGATTGGTAAATCAACATCATTTTCAAGCTCAGTAGCTTTATCTAAATAAGGTTTAGGGCTGAGCATCACCATTTGATTAGATTGCAATTGTGAGACCCAGCCAGCAAATGCGGCACTAACTTTTTCAATAAATGCTAGTTGCGTAAGGGTTGGAAATGCTTTGCGCTCCATCACAACATTCAATAATTTTTCCACAGACCAAGCGACTTCACCCATGCCAACTAAGCCAACAGTGCGACCACTACCTTTAAGTGTGTGATAAGCACGGCGAACTTCAACCAGTGATTCACTGTTGGTGGGATTAACTCGCAAGGCTTGAAGATGCTGAGCTAAGCTAGCTAGTACTTCCTCAGCTTCAGTTAGGAATATATCCTGCAATTCGGCATCAATCGCTTTATCTGTCACTTCATCTATATTCGACTCAGCAGTACTAGATATTACAATATCTGATGCTGAATATCCGTCGTCTAAAGACTCATCTACACTTGCTTCATTGATGTTTGCTAAATCTTGATGAGTCGCTGTTGAAACAGTAGTCGTTGCCAGATCGAACGTTTCAGCACCTTGCGTTAAGCGTGTTAAGGCACCAGATAAAGCGGCTTCTGACTCAGCCCGCACATTAGGTAGCTCTTCAACATAAAGTCCTAACATACTCAAACTCTCCGCAACCAATTCAAATTGAGCATCACTCAATTTTCCAGCATTGGCTTTAAAGTATTCGGTATAAGTTGCACTCAATTGCGCAATTGCTTTCGGTACTGGCATTTCCAACATATCAAACGCTGCTGAAATCTGTTGCAATGGCTTATTAGTCTCATCTAATACGGTTAGATCGCCCGTATTACGGAAAAATGTATCTAATGCTTTCTCAACCAGTTGTAATGCAACGGTAATTTGTTTTGCGACTGCAGTAACAACACTAGTATCTAATTTGCTGGTAGCAAAAGTATCGGCGATTGAATCTAATGTCTCGCCATTGACAATGGCTTGTAATCTAGCAGTCTGTGTAGTGATTTTTTGATTCGCTTCAACACTGAGTTGCTGATAATGTAAGACCACAAATTCTAGTAAATTCAACGATGCAGCCACCTCAATTACAGAAACTTCGCTGACTTTTGTTTTATCCAAAGAGAGTGTATTCGCAACGGCGTGAATAGCACCAAATAAATCAATTACATGTTGGTTGTTAAGATTTTGCTGCACCACCACAGCATTTAATTTAGTAATGAATACTTCTAGCTGTTCGCTGTCATTTACATGAATACTAGACCATAAGTCTTTTAATCGAGGTAAGTCTGCATTTATTTGTGAAAGAGTCGCTAGTTCTGCTGCATTTGTAACTAAACTTTCCCCCGTCACTGCATCAAGTATAGGTAATACATAATCTAGCTCAAACAGATCTTTGACATTTGCAATCGCATCAGTATTCCTATCACTAATAGCAACATAGTAAAGTGCATCACGGAGTAATTGGGAAGGCGCTTTTACATCACCAGTCGACATGTTATGTAACTGATGATCTAACCTACGACAGAGTTTTTTTGCACCAGTTTGCGCAGCGATTTTGTCTTGCGCTAATGTTTCGGTAAATGCTGTAGCCACCCACCAAAGGGTTTTTTGGGCATTTTTTTGTTGTACTTGTTGCACATTTACTACTGACTCACGCATGTTATTCAATGCTTGTGAATCTTTAGTCCGTAACCAATCTAACAATGATTTTTGAAATACTGCACGTTGATTAGCCACAAAAGTCGGCAATTCAGACGTCTCAATTGGATTGGTAGGCAAATCTTTAGGCGCACTAAAATCGGTATCTGGATAAAACAAATCACTTATTTCTAATGATTCACCCTGCAAATCCACCAGTGGCTTCAAGCTCGCATAAAGCCTAGTTGGCATATCTGGCATGCCGTTTAGTAAATCTTGTAAATATTGTGCCAATGAATCTACAGCATGAATTAAGTCAGCCATAGTAACGGCGCTAATAGGTATTAATTGTTTCTCTAGTTTAGAAGTAACCTTTTCAATTTCAGCACAAAAACGTTTGCAGCCTTCAAGGCCCACCATATCTAGAGCGCCACTTACTTGATACAAGTGTGTTTCAGTAAATCTTAAAGAGGCAAAATCTTCTGGCTTCTCAGCCACAGCATTAAAACTAAGCTTTACTTTTTTCAGGGATTGATCAATCTCATCTTTTACCCAAGATAATGGGCCCGTATCAAATGCTTCAGGCATTTTGCTCCCCCATTTTTTTAGGCCATTTTTTCATGCTAACTTTATCTACCAAGTAAAATATATCTGTTTTTATTGTTTGCATATTGCGTAAATACTTGCGCATAACACTATAAATGTAAGTTGTGAATAAATACAAATTATAGTTTGAAACCCGCCACAGAGTTACGTAACTCTTCCGCTAGTGCAGTTAACTGACCAACGGAATCTGCCGTTAATTTAGTGCCCTCTGTTGTTTGTGTTGTAATTTCCTGAATCATCTGCATGTTGTTAGATACCATGGTAGCTGATTCTGTTTGCGCATTAGTCGCCGTAGAAATTGATTGAATCAAACGCGCTAAATTAGTAGTAACCGTTTCAATCTCAGTCAGCGCCTGTCCTGCAGCATCTGCAACACGTGCACCCTCAACCACACCCTCGGTACTTTTCTCCATCGCGGCAACCGCACCATGTGTATCTGTTTGAATCGTCTTCACAATCGCGCTAATTTGCTTTGTCGC
>JACMNP010000160.1 GCA_014378495.1 Methylotenera sp.
GATGAATATCAAGCTTCACTGACTATGCTCATTGAAGGTGGCATGCTGGCTGTGTTAGTGGTGTTTCTATTTTTACGAAATTTTCGGGCTACTTTTATTTGTGCCGTGGCTTTACCACTGTCCGTGATTCCAGCCTTTATTGGTATGGCAAACTTTGGCTTTAGTATTAATGTGGTCACCTTATTAGCGCTTTCATTGGTAATTGGTATATTGGTCGATGATGCGATTGTAGAAGTGGAAAATATAGTACGTCATTTGCGTATGGGCAAAACGCCTTATCAGGCGGCTATGGAAGCCGCTGACGAAATCGGTTTAGCTGTAGTGGCCACTACTTTTACTTTAATTGCCGTATTTTTACCCACGGCGTTCATGAGTGGTATACCGGGTAAATTTTTCAAACAGTTCGGTTGGACAGCTTCTTTTGCGATTTTTGCTTCACTGGTGGTAGCACGCGTATTAACGCCAATGATGTCCGCTTATTTACTTAAACCTAACCAGACTCAAGCTGTAGATGGGCCAATCATGCACAATTATTTACGTTTAAGTAAATGGTGTTTGCGTAATAGGTTGATTACCGTGATTGCTGCAATTTTATTTTTAGTGGGCTCAATTATGCTCATCCCTTTATTGCCTACAGGCTTTATTCCAGCGGATGATAGCTCGCAAACACAAGTGTATCTAGAGCTGGCACCAGGTGCAACCCTTGCGCAAACTAAGCAATCTGCGGAAGAAGCACGCCAACTATTGAAAAATATCCCGCATGTAAAAACTATTTATACCGCGATAGGTGGAGGTAATGCAGGTAGTGATGCATTTGTAAGTTCAGGGGCAGCAGAAACCAGATTGGCAACGTTAACGATTTTATTAGACGACCGTACTGCAAGACCACGTAAACAGTTGATTGAAAATGATATTCGAGAAGCACTGATTAATTTGGATGGAGTACGCAGTAAAGTTGGCTTAGGCGGTTCGGGTGAAAAGTATGTTTTGATGCTAAGCGGAGATGATTCAGTCGCCTTACAACAGGCTTCAGATGCTGTCAGTCAGGATCTACGGAGCATTCCAGGTATCGGTAATATTGCCTCTACTGCCAGTTTGATTCGTCCAGAAATGATTGTACGACCAGATTTTAGTAAAGCGGCAGACTTAGGTGTGACCAGTAGCGCCATCAGTGAAACTTTACGAATAGCCACTAATGGAGATTATGACTTTGCGCTAGCCAAACTGAACTTAAGTCAGCGTCAAGTACCTGTGGTGGTGCAACTTTCAGACGATGCACGCTTAGATCAAAGCATCTTGGAGCGATTGAGTGTCCCTGGTAGCAAAGGGCCAGTGATGTTGGCACAAGTGGCAAGTTTAAATTTAGAGGGTGGTCCAGCAGTGATAGACCGATATGACCGCTCGCGTAATGTACAAATAGAGGTAGAGCTATCAAAATTAACGTTAGGTGAAGTGACCGACGCAGTAAAAAAACTACCTAGTATTCAGCAATTACCAGCAGGAGTTAAACAAATTGAAATCGGTGATGCTGAAGTAATGACAGAGCTTTTTGGCAGCTTTGCTTTAGCCATGCTGACAGGAGTGCTATGTATTTATATTGTTTTAGTCTTATTATTCAAAGATTTTTTACATCCATTTACTATTCTTGTCGCGTTACCATTATCACTTGGGGGCGCTTTTGTGGCATTGCTAGTGATGCATAAAAGTTTTTCTATGCCATCTCTCATTGGATTGGTGATGCTAATGGGTATTGCTACCAAAAACTCAATTTTGTTGGTGGAATATGCAATTCTTGCACAGCGTGAACACGGTTTAAGTCGTTTTGATGCCCTGATAGATGCTTGCCATAAGCGTGCTCGGCCTATTGTGATGACCAC
>JACMNP010000161.1 GCA_014378495.1 Methylotenera sp.
CGCTTTGACTGATAACTTGACAGCAGATCATTGGCAGAGGTCATATTATTGAATGCTTTAAAAAAATAAATCCTAATAATGTCTAAATAATATTTAAGATATTATTCAATTATTTTTTGAAAAATTTCGTGTGTTATCGCACAAAGAAACATAGTATGTGATTGCTAATATAAAAAATATTTACTGGGAAGCCTGTATTTTTTGGTGCAAAAGTTATGGGAGAATTATTAAATAAAAACCTTACTCTTGTGGGATTTATGCCTGAAATAGGAGACATAAATCTTATAGAGTTTAATACTGAAGAGGCTTGTATTGAAGCTTTTTTGAAACTACGAGATTATCTAAGTGAAGATCCAATCAACTTAGCGGGAGTAGAGCGAACGCTAGGTCAAGAAGTTTCTCTAGATGGGATTGAATATATAAAGTTTAAAAATTTAATTATGTTAGTGAACATATAAATTTGGGTTTTAGACATTCAAAACTCGTTAGGCGAAACTCGAATATAAACCTGAAATTGGTGGCATATAAATAAACCAGAAGAAAAATTAATATGTTTTGGGTAGGATTATTAATTTTCTGTACTGCAACTAAAGTTCACTGCACTGTTTTATATGAGTTTGAAATTTTCAAAACTTTTTATTGAATTACCTCTGTTCCGCCTGGTATTTTTTCTGGTTCGGGAGCGCTAGTTGGAGGGGGTGGTTTTCCAGCTGGTACATGTCTTTAATACTATGTACACCCAAAATACCCGAATTGGTTAAATGCAGATCAAGATGATGCAATAAGATTATTAAAATTAGCTCCTACTAATTTTTTACAAACTGATCCACATATCAAAAATTGAATATCTACAAACGAATCAATTCGTTTACATAAAATATCCTCTGATTTAGGTATTTATTCAGACTCAATTTAAGTTACTTTTCCTGTGTGCGGCAGCAGACAGATGGGGCTGTTAGTTTGAGTAACAATGGATCAAAGTGAGGGATACATAGTGACTAAATCTGTTATAAAAATACGTACAGGTCAGGCTCCAGAACCATTAAAAAGAGTAGATTTTTCAAAAAGATTTAGAGGTTCTTTTTTTGATCCCGCATTTCGAGCTGAAGATGCCTCTATCAATAGATTGGAAGAGATTGCTTGGCACGCCTATATTGAAGGTCGCAAGTCACCAGTGACTCAAAAGGCTGGCACTGGTTATGCCAATCCGTCATATGAAATATCAACCGAATGGCTGGCTACAAAAAAAAGCATTGAAGAGGCGCAAATTCGTTGGCAGGATTCTGCTACTTCTTCACGTGTACTTTTAATCTGTGGTTCTGCGCGTAATGATGGTACTTGCCCCGGAGAGATCTCAAAAACCTTTAGATTGTTAGAAATAGCCAAGACTATACTAAAATCATCTAAAATTGAGGTTGATGTACTTGATTTGAGTTTACTTACTTCTGAATATCAATTACGCATACATCCTTGTAAAGGGTGTGTATCAACTGCAATGCCCTTATGTCATTGGCCTTGTAGTTGTTACCCTAATCATGCGTTAAACCAAACCAACGACTGGATGGCTGAGATTTACGAGAAATGGACTGCCGCTCATGGGGTGATTATTGTTACGCCTGTGTATTGGTATCAGAGTCCAAGCCCTTTGAAGTTGATGATTGACCGCTTAGTATGTGCTGACGGTGGCAATCCAGATCCGACTTCTACACTTGGTAAAAAACCAGAGATGGCTAAAGCAATTGAAATGGCTGGATGGGATTATCCAAAACATCTCTCAGGGCGGGTATACGGAGTGGTGGTTCATGGCGATGTTGCTGGAATCGAAGAGTCACGTCGAGCATTGTCAGACTGGCTGGACTGGATGGGGTTTATTGATGCTGGTGCCCAAGCAAGATTGGAACGCTATATTGGTTATTACGAACCATATGCAAATAGCCATGACACTCTGGATAGCGATAAAATGGTACAAGAAGAAGTAAAAAATGTGGCGAGAGCTTTGGTAAAAGCCGTTATTGAACTTCGTGCTGGTACTCTAGCTAAAGTGCAAGCAGAGTTAAAAAGACCTCGGCCAAAGTAATTAAACTGAACAATACCTCCATTTTGAAATATAAAAGTGATAGGATCGCAACTAAAATTAAACCACTTTTTAAACTTATTTGTGTCAAATATCAAATTAAATCTGATGTATTTTAATTTGGCGCGATAATGCCTACAAAATATTGTTAATTAGTAAGTGAATCAAGTGAGCTAAAATTTATGACATTCTTTTATGATAATAAAAGATGTGTTTGATTAATAAATTAATACCGAAAACATCAGCAATAATTATTTCTCTCGCAAAGCGAGTAATTACCAATCGATGCTGAAATATATTGATCCGTGGCTCATTACCCAATGATGAGTTTGTGATGACATTTTCTATTTGGCGCTGATTAACATCAGTACAAAATGGACGATGCCACTGCGGGATTGGGAAACTACTTTAAATAGATTTAGTATTCAATTTGAGGACAGGATGCCTCAGCGGTAATTAACCAATGTTTACACAAAATTCAGGAGATCCTCGTTTTTAGCATGTAATGATTCATCCTATATTAGTGATCAGCTTTTACATCCTAATATTAATCAAATCATTAATATAACTTTTAAAATCTATTTGTTTGGAATTGGTTTTTTTTAAACTATCTTTGATATCTAAAAAACATTAAAACTAATAAAGATTAGATTGTTACTTTCAGAAAAGTTGGGAGTATTAATGATTCCAGTTCTCCAATGCGCGTGTCGCGATAATCAAAACGTTTTTAGTTAAATGCATCGTTTGATAGTTAAGCGCAATTAAATTAACCAAAGCAATAAATCCGGTAAGTAGCGTGAAAAAACAATCAGTCCGACTGTTATTTTGAGAGTTTAACCAACATTAGTAACCTCTAAACATTACAGAGTTAATAATTTATACACTAAAACGTTGCACGTAATGCGAGAACGGCATTACTGCCTCCAAAGGCGAATGAGTTTGTAAGCATTGTTCTTATTGCAATGTTATTACGGGCTACGTTTGGTACATAATCAAGATCACATTCTGGATCCGGCATGCTTAGATGCATTGTGGGTAATGCTACTGAATGTTGCATAGCTAGTAATGACAACACGCACTCTAGCGCACCAGCTGCGCCAAGCAGATGTCCATGCAATGCCTTGGTTGCAGTGATCGGAATTTTGTATGCACCTAGACCAAATACCGCTTTTATTGCGTTAGTTTCAACTAAGTCGTTGAATAATGTACCAGTACCATGGGCATTAATTGCGTCAATTGCTGACGGATTCAGCGACGCTGACTTTAGGGCTGCACGTATTGTCGCGGCTTGTCCTTCAACACTAGGTCGAGTGATGTGGCTAGCATCTGTAGAAAGACCGTAACCAAGTATTTCACCATGGATTGGCATACCCCTTGCCATAGCACTTTCCCATGGCTCTAACACCAGCATAGCTGCTCCTTCGCCGATTACCATTCCACTACGATTTTTAGAGAACGGCTTGCAGGAAGTCGATGGCTCATTAATATCAATAGAAGCAAGCGTTTGCAATGCCTCCCATGCTTTTAATGAACCCAAAGAAAGTGGTGCTTCAGCTCCTCCTGCAATCGCAACATCTAGACTACCACTCGCAACACGCAGCCAAGCTTCACCGATTGCTACTGCTGAAGAAGAGCAGGCGGTTGAATATGTAAAAGTTGGCCCAGCAATATTATGTTCGATACCAATCCAAGCTGCTGGTGCGTTATGCATACCCATTAGTACAGTAAATGGTTTAATGCGGTTTGAATTATCACCATAGAGGACTTTGTAGCCTTCGTCGTTAGTTTGCGAACCTCCCATGCCAGTACCAAGAAATACTCCAGTTCTGCTACGGTCAATTTTTTTTAAATCACAATTAGCATCAGAAAATGCTTGCTTAGCTGCAACAAGTGCAAATTGACTAACTCTATCCAGCATCCGCAATTTGGGTGGGTCAAAATAATCAGCACCATTGAATCTTACACAAGCAGCCAGTGGAGCAGTGAGTCTATGAAGAAAAGGGACATTGAGTAGCTGTATACCTGAGCGACCTTTAAATGCATTCTCGTATACTTCAGCCGCACTATTACCTAAAGGTGAAATTACGCCAATACCAGTCACCGCAACTCGCCTCATGCTGCTCATGTATTGGTTAGGACATCATTAACATGATCAGCACCACTATTTGGTGGAGTTAATAGCGTATCAATGTAACTAACCACATCGCCCACAGTTTGTAACGTTACTGACTCTTGTGTTAGCGAGATTTTAAATTCATCTTCAAGATGAAAGAGTAGTTCAGCCATTCCTAGCGAATCAATACCTAATGCTTCAAGAGGGGCATCAAGCTTTAAAGATTCTGGTGGGATCATATAATCTTTTACCAGAATTGCACTAAGGCGCACTAGTGTTGTTGTCATAATATTTCCTCTACTAAAATCATATTATTTATGGTTGATAATCATTGGATAGTTTTGGAGGCACATTCGTCCGTTGAAGACTTTCCGCAATCGTCCAAATTGAAACTTTTTGCCTTTTGCTTCAATACTTGGGTTTGGGTTAATAAGGTAATAGTATGAGGATCGACAGCACAGTTTACTTTGCCTGCTAACTTGGCCCCCAATGTGATGGCGCTAGGCCAACTCTTTGCCATGGCAATTAATGGTGAGGCTAAAGAGGGTCGCATTGCGCAGTGTGCAAAAGCAGCTGCCAATCTCAAACGTGGTAGAAAATTTTCCCGCCAACTATGAATATAACGTCGCTGTATGTCATATTGCCATTCAGCGTTTTTTGACTGTTTGTTGTGATTAGCTTCAAGCAATTGTGCACAAAGTAACCAAGCAGATTGTAGTGCCATGCTCATACCTTCTCCAATTATTGGGTGCGCCTCTCCAGCGGCATTTCCAATTCTGAACATTTCGTCCTTTGACTTTAGCCGAACTCCAGGATCAAGTGGGCCAACTGTTAGCCAACTATCCTCAAGAGAGGCTCTCTGCAAAGCAAAACGCACACCTTTGCACTCTCTCTTAAGTAGTGATTCAACTACATTACCGACTCGCAGTTTTGGAGTAGCTAATCGATAATCCTCAAGACGATCACGGCGGATACAACATGCCAAGGTTGTTAAACCATCATCAGCAACAACAATACCGCCATAGCCGCCATTAAAAGATAACACTGAAAGTAAGCCCTCATCCAGTACTGCATTGCTAAAATTAGCCTTAAAGGCAAATAAATCAGAGGCCTTACGTACTAAGCGTCGCTGCGGTCTATCCGATTGCATTGATTCCCATGAGCCATGAGCAGCAATTAAAATAGGCGCTTGTAAAATGAATAATGCATTGGATTCTAATGCTTTAACTTCGCAATTCCAGTCTCCAGCCGTACCATTGATTGATTGTACAGAGCAAGGCTGGAACACTAGAGCCCCACATAAACGAGCCTGTTCGAGCATTAGAGAATCCAATGTCTCCCGACCTAAAGCTCTGCCCCATGGATAATTTTCATGGTTAGCTTTAGGTAAGTTTGAAACAATTATTTGGTCACCTTGCATTATTGCAATTTTGCGCAATTCAGGACCGGCATTAGCCATGAATTCAGCCCCGATGCCTAGTGCATTAAGCAGTGGAAGGTTGCTAGCTGCGATACATTCGCCACAAACCTTACGGCGCGGAAAAATCTGTTTTTCTACTAGCGCAACTGACCATCCAGCTCGCGCAAGCAGAATGGCGGCTGACGAACCTGCTGGACCAGCACCAATGATGATTACATCAAATTTAGTTTGCATCAGATCAACTCAAGTCTTTCCGCACTAAAACAATGGCTAAAAAGATTTGCAGAGTATTCTTTTAGTCGCCATTCAACAGAATGAGAAGGCCATAATGCTGCAAGTTCGGCACCACGAAACCCTGCGTGTACACTTAACACAGCGTCTTCCCGCGTTACTTTGTTGGCACCAATTGCACCAATTAGATGGCTTCCTATCAGTGGAAGCCATGCACGTTTGGGTTCACAGGCAAAAAATAGATTAGTTCTTTTTGAAATTGCATCAAGTAAAGACTCAAGTTGTTGATGCTCGAAATGATGTAGGAATAAGTTAACGACAATTAAATCCCATTTAGCTGATGTATCCTTCAGAATTGAATCAGTAGTTCCTGAAGCCCAGTCGACTACGTCGATTACTTGTGAGACCACAACCCATCCTATCTCAGCATATTTCGCAATAGTATCTTTTTCGATTAAGTTCTGGCGATCAAGCAAGGTCAATTCAACTTGCGACCAAATCGGCACTAATGTTTGAGCAACCCCAAGCATCAAACTACCATCACCGGCACCCAATTCAAGTACTTGCAAAGGATACTTCAGTTCACGCGAATCGACTAAATCATGTAAAGCTTGTCGTAAGATTGATCGAGTACCCATGATGCGATGAACGCGTCTTAAGTCACGACGAGAGCGCTGCGCAGCTGGATCATCTTCAGCGAGAGCATCTAAAGTTTCTGCAGCAACGATTCTAGGTATCGTCAAAGAAGTTTCCTTCACAGAACTTTCAGATTAGTTAAATAGTTGATTATCATCAACTAACCTTTAGTAAAGCCCCATGACAGCTAAATCCTGCGCCAAATGAGGACAGCCACCACCATCCATCTGGTGCGGAGTCATTCACTGCCGCCTCTATTACAAAATATACAAAAGCGCTAGATAAATTCCCATACTCCCGCAACATTGATGCGCTATATTGAAAATCCGATGGTTGCAATTTAAATACGCGTTCTAACTCAAGTAAAACATCCCGTCCTCCAGCATGCATAATCCAAGTGTTTATATCCTGCTTCCTCAAGTCAAAACGATCAATCAGTATGTTTAACACCTCATGTGCATATTTTGCCGCGAGTGTTGGCACTGCGCGACTGAGAATGTTACACAACATACCATTCTTCTGTTCGAACATAAGTGCTTTTCGTTCACTAGGATCTATAATTGATGTGCTATCTATCCATTCAATAGTTCGATTATTAAGCCTAGATTTTCGCGACAATATTGCTGCTCCAGCACCATCACCAAAGAGACAAGCACTAATTAATACACCTGGATCGTTATCTAGATACATAGCTGCACTACTGACTTCAACGCAAATTGAAAGAACATGCTCGCATTGGTTTGTTAATAAAGCTTTGCATAATTGCATATTAGGCAGAGCCGCAGCACAACCCTGACCAACTAAATCGTATGCAAACACATTTGCCCGCAAGCCTAGCCGTTCAGCAACATAACCAGAAAGACCAGGACAAACGTAACCAGTGCATGTACTAACAATAACAGCATCAATATCGTTAGGTTTAAGGTCTGCATTTACCAATGCTTTTTCTGCAGCTTTAGTAGCTAGTAAAGGTGCATTTTCTAGAAATCGCGCTGCTAATGTATTGGGGTCAATTTTGAAGACTTCCTCTAATGAATTAACTGCAAGCCATCTTGTTTCAATGCCATTATCACGCTGTAAAACAGTACGCGCTATGTATAGTGCACGTAAGTCTAGACGCTTATACCATTCAGATTTTTGAAATGCCTCTAAACACTCTGTCTTTGTATAACGATTCTTCGGTTTTGCAGTCCCAATTCCACTAAAAAACATATTTACAGAAACCAAACGAATTTTGGACTGAATTTTGAAAACTAGCAATTTGTCCATTTTGATTTGGTACAACTGTCATTGTTCTCACTAAGCATAGTAAATATCCCGGCTTTATAAGAGGTTTGTTTAAAACAATGTGAAAGAAGCTACCATTCAAAACATAAATGTTTAAATAAGGGAATCCTAATTCTTTCATACTTTTATTCCCTCAAAATATCGCAAATTATTAACGTCAGTTGTATCTAAAATAATATTTACTTAATTAATCATTATTTTTTATCATTGAAGTCAAAAAGTATGTACGTTAGCGAACTTAAATAAAATTAGTTAAGTTGTAGAATTAAAAACTGTAATAAAGATGAAAATGAAGTTTGTCTGAAACATACGAAACAGATATTATTAAAATGTAATGCTTATCATCAATACATGATTAGCTTATTTTTATGTCAATGCTTCTAACATTATTAGGCTGTAATAAAACTCTTGTGATAATTTTGTTGGGTATCCCCACTTTCATCATCATTTTTTTTGCTGCCATATAATTTGTATTTCGAGACATCATAACTCCTCGATTAATAGCACGTTCAAAGATCTTATTAACACGATTTTTCATGAGGAATTCCAATATTAATATTTAACTAAATCTTTAGAATCATTACTTCTGATGTTATGGGGTTTACATAGGGCTCTATAAATCACAATTGATGGTAATTCTATTTTCTGCATCATCCCATTTGTTGATGCATAATGCTTTTCTCTAAACTTCGCAGCCGCTTTTTTTGCCGCAATTTTAAAAATTTCGTTATTTCGCTTAATCACAGTCTGTCTCTTGAAATACAAAACATCGATAATGAGTTAGAAAATAATAAACTTCTGTACGCGAGTGCACATAATTGAATAGTTTTAAAATTGCATACGCATTTAGTTTTAAATGCGCTTCAACATATAACAGCCTATGGAGTTCATCGCTTTGAATTAGGTTAGCGTTTTGCAGATATTATTTTAAATAAATGTCTAAGATAACTTTTAACTCTTATGATATATTTCAATGAATTGACGTATTGCACAAGGTAGTAGATTTGAGATTTTTTGAGGCATGATTAATATTTTTTACTGAATCAGTTGTAGGCAGCAACCGATCGTATTCAGACTTTACAACTCGATACCATTCTCATCAATGATCCTCTAGCTTTACTCTATCTAAAATATTCAAATGTCCACTTTAGTAATGAATTATATTTAACATGTTCACCAGATTCAGAAATTTTCCATGTGAGCGAAAATTTCTCCTGGTTCCTGGACTGGAAAAATAAGATAATAATTTAACTCGCGAAGGGCTGTAAGTAAATTTTTTAATTTGGATGATGCAATAGTTTAATTAATTTAAACACTTATAAAATTAATCCTCCGTACTATTCAGAATTTGCATATTCAGGAATTCAACTAAAGGCTGAGGTCTCGCAAATAAGTAACCCTGACCATAGTCGCAAGAAAAATCTATTAATAAACTTCTCTGAATATCTGTTTCTATACCTTCGGCTATTACTTTAATACCTAGCTTATGAGCCATATTGATGATTGACTCACAAAGTACGGCATCATAATTATTTGTTTCAAGGTTCTGAATAAATGATTTATCAATTTTCACATAATCAATATCAAATCTTTTCAGATAAGCGAGTGCAGAGTAACCTGTGCCAAAGTCGTCAATTGAAAACTCCATACCCGTTTCTCTTAGTGCGGAAATAGTATTAATAACTTGATTTGAAGGATCTAAAAGTACCCCCTCAGTTATTTCTACAGTAATGCAATTACCAGAAACCCCAACCTCTTTCATTTTTTCTACCCACATTAATAAGTCTTCTGGATTATTAAACTGATGAGGTGAAACATTGATACTTAATTGAAAGTCACTTCCTAAATTCTCTCGGATAAGCAGTAAATCTTTTAAAGATTGATTGAAAACCCATTTACCCAATTCATTAATCAAACCTGACTCCTCAGCTAGGGGAATAAAATCCAATGGACTAATAATTCCTTTGATTGGATGCATCCATCTAATTAAGGCTTCGGCTTTTAATATCTTTGAATTTTTAAGACAGATAATAGGCTGATAATATAGAACGAATTGCTGTTCTTTAAGCGCTTTTCTCATATCATTTGTTATAGAAAGTCTTTTATGTGATGCAACTTGTATGGAGTCAGTAAAAAATTGAAATCTATTGCGACCAAGTTTTTTGGCTTCGTACATAGCCTGATCAGCATAACTTAGCAACTCCTCAAGGTTGTGGCTATCATCAGGATAGATAGTTACACCTATGCTAGCCGAAATGTAAAATAAATCCCCATTAATTGAGAAAGGCTTCTCAATTTCACTTAATATTTTTTGGCATGAATTTTCTAAACTGAATATTTCTTTTAAATCAGACATAACAACTATAAATTCATCACCACCAAACCGTGCAGTAGTATCTCCAGACCTGATGCACACACTGATACGTTTAGCTACTTCAATTAGCAATTTATCGCCAACTGAATGACCTGACTGATCATTTACTTTTTTGAAATTATCTAAATCAATGAATAAAACGCCAATAGGTAATTGTGATCGATCCGCTCTCTCCTTTGCCTGCTCTAATCGATTTTGTAGTAAGTGACGATTTGGTAAATTGGTTAAATGGTCAAAATTTGCCTGATTCCAAATTTGCTGCTGTGTTTCTGCATTTTGTTTTTTAATATTTTGTTTTAATCGATAGAATCTAAGCAAAATAAATAAAAAAATTATAAATATTCCACCAAATATTGCACTGAGAATTCGATCATATTTACTGTCAGATATTCGCCAGTTATCCAACAAGTCTTTATTGTTTTTTCCAATAGCTAATATTCCTTTCTGCATAATTGAAGCCAGTTCTGGCTCGTCATTACTAACTGCCATAGAAATCATTGATGCAAATGGAGTAAGACCTGTTTTCTCTACAAACTTTAAACGATGAGCAGTAATGTGGTAATCAACAATCATTTCGTTACCTACGTAAGCATCAATAATTCCAGACTTCAAATCATCAAACGCTTCATCTGCTATATCTACAAATACCAATTTAATATTAGGATAATTTTCACGTATTTTTTGAGTCAATACCCCATTTTTGAAAACTGCTACTCTCAAACCATCAAGATCATCCAAAGTATTAAATCTTCTATATTTATGAATATCCTTATTTATATAGATTGCAAATGGAAAGGATAAAAATGGTTTATTTAATATATGATAATTCGGATTTTTAAGACCACTTCCATTAACCGCTGAAATTATATCAGCCTGCTCTTTGTCAATATTTTCTGTGTAGTCAACCACAGAAAAATCAATCTGAAATAGACTCCCAATTTGACTCAGGTAGTCAATTGATAATCCTCGATGTTTATCACTCTCCAATTTAAACTCAATTGGCATCCAGCCACTTTTAACAGCCACACGGATTGTATGCTTTTTCTTAAGCCAAGTTTTTTCGGTTGGTGTGAGTTGTAAATTTAAAAACTGACTATCATTCTTAATTTCTGATTTAATAATTTCGTCAGCAGCTAACGTTGGCTTAGAAATTAAAAATAAAAAAAATATGGTTAATATTTGTAATATTAATTGCTTCTGACCTAGACTGGTATTTGATTCGAAGATTCTCATTACAACACCAAATAATTAGTTAATAACTTTCATTTACCATAATAAATATCTGTTAACTTCTATTTTACAAAAGGTAGATATACGGTAGGTATTGCTTAATAAGTAATCTTAAAAAATTTTTAACTGTCATTTACTAGAATTTATATTAAATTAAGAAAATAAAAAAAATTCTTCTACTTACTTGATTATAGTTTAAAAGACGCATTTGTTTGATCAAAGTAGTCACTATAAAAACATCACCGTGTAACATTGTAAGAATGCCTGTTATTTAAATATTTTCTCCCACAGGGCATCAAGCATAAATTAATTTAACATATTAAGTAGGGCGATCTCAACCACGTCATAAACACCAGATTTCGAGAACTAAATTGCCACGAAATTGACGTAGTAGTCATAGAAAAATTAAAACTTATTAACTATACTCAAAGTAAAATAATTATTTGCTGCGTATAGCAACTATTACATCAAATTGGCAGCTATCTTACGTTCAATATCTTTTTTCTAATTTAACATTTACCATGTCTGAAATATTAAATAAATGGAGTTACCTCAATTGAATCAAATCAATTTTGACTCATTAGATCTTGGGCGAGTACTAAGTGACCTCCCTCAAGCGTTACGAAACCTCCTGAAAGATAACCGTTATCCGTCAATGCAGCGTTATTTGCGGGAAATCTACCTAGACCCCATCCCCCGGCATTAGAGAGTGGGGTTTAGTAAAGGCACCCGAAGGCGGCATTATGGGTGTTTACAGCTTATCCAATAGCGCCCGACAAAAAATTGGAAATTTATTGAGCAATATATGACGTTTACTAATAGTCTGAAGTACTTAGATTGGAAGTTTATTTATCGCCCTAATTTAATTTCGGGCACAAATTAGATATCTTGATATAGTCAATAATTAGAAAATTAGTCATTGGAACATCCAATTTTTAATACTGACTTGCGGTCAAAAATAAAATTCTGATGTTCAAATACTAAAAATAATATAAAAGATAAAGCATTAAAATGATTACGAAAAATCATTTCTGAAATTATGCATCGATTAATGTGGATGTCGATTTTGGCTACTACAATATTATTAATTGCAACTCCAGATACATTCTTAACAATTAGTATATCAACGATAAATTTTCAGTAACTTAATGACGTCTGTTGTGATGTCATGCATAGTTTTATTTGCGCAGTTCTTGTTCCATGCTGAATCGCTAGTCTTTATCGCACCTTTTATCACAGCAATCTGTTCCAAACTCATCCCACCAAAACCATTCTGCGCACGTAGCTCAAAACAAATGACACTTGCATCGTCGTTCGACAATACGCCGCTCCAAGATACACTTTCCGGATTACGTGCTGATTGCTGAATATTCTGTGCAGCGATTGTTGCAGATTTGATTCTATTGAATTTAATTGCTGCTTGCTTATCTGCTTTTGCTTTATTTTCCTGCGCTATTTTCTGAGTATTTGCTTCTTGCTTTAACTCCTCACTAGTCTTGTCTTTCTTCAGCAGAAATCCTATGCCGAGCACACACATATACATAAAAATACCAATAAAAAATACTTTTGCGAATGTTTCCATGGATGACGATTGAGTCTTCACAGTGGGTAATTTGATCGCCGCTCCACAACTTGGACAGGCAGTTGATTCGGTGCTGACTTTTTTACCACATTCATGACATTTAATCAGCGCCATATCAAACTCCAATCCCAACATTAGGATTAATGGCAGATTGATCACCATTAATGTACTTAAAACGCTTCATATATATTTCCTTTAAATAGTCGATGGGATTCTTAATGTCTATCTTTATTTAATAAATGACACTTATAGTTTACCGTAAGTAATCGATACAGTGTTGTTTGAATAGCTTAGTTGTAAGAAGCTTGTGCTATGAAAAATGCCCCGTCTTTAACGCCTAGACAGATCTTCGCCAAGAACTTACGCCGCTATCGGCGCATGCAGGATGTTTCACAAGAAGCACTTGCGTTAAAGGCAGGAATGAGTCGGAGTTATGTAAGTGAAGTCGAGCGTGAGATACGCAATATTTCAATCGACAATATGGGGGAACTTGCTGAAGCGCTTGATGTGCCGTTAAAAGACTTGCTTGATCCGGCACTGTTTAGCCCAGTCAAGCAAGCCGATATTTAAGCAAAATCAATCACACAAGCGCTTTTGTTGTTCCGCCATCATCTTAAAGTAATTAAAAATCCCAGCACCAGCAAAACCATGGTGTAAATACGTTAAGGCTTGCGTAGTCGAATCCACTTGATCGTCGTATTTGGCAGTGGGGAACGAGGTTATCTCATGCACATAATCTGCCAGCCAGCTGGCTTTTTCAGGTAAGCATACCGCGCCATTTTCAAACAACACACTTTTGTTATAGAGTCGCATCTTTTTATCCCCTTCTGGTATGACAGCCTTAACAGAATATATATGCGCTGCAAGTAACTCTTGGATGAGTGCTGTGCCGGAAGATTTGTCTTCAACTAAAATCGTGTGTGGTTGATGTTTCAAATGCTGTGCAATCACCGCAATCTTCAATCCCGGAAAATCTACCCGATCACGCCATACATCCAATAAGTAAAACTTACCGCCTTTACTGCCCCAAGTCGTGCAAACGCTGTGGTCGGCTAACTGATTGGTCTTACTTGCCGTATCCCAAGATTGAATGATGGAGTCGTAGCTCTGTGGAAACTCATGCGGCGCTAAGTATTTTAACCAATTAGTTTTAATAAAACCGCCACCCAAGGGCACAGGTGATTGTAGATACTGCGCTGCAAAATTGTACTCACCAATAGTTTGTCTAATTACTTGCAGCACATCTAGCGACTCACGTTCTGCATGTAGTGGATCACCTACTATTCTTGTAAAAGAGTCCCCACCAAAAAAGGTATCGTAATTAAAAGTAGTTTCTGCCTCAGCAATAGCAGGTAAAGACAGCACTTCCCACTCTTCTTTCTCAAGCACATGCCCCACTAGGTCATCTAGATGCAGGCGTTGCATGATAATGATAATGGCACCGTCTTTTTTACTGTTGAGTCGACTGTAAGCCGTACCATCAAACCATAAATTTGCTGCAGTCCGCTGGCTATCGGACATGGCATCTTCTGGTTTGATTGCATCATCAATAATGAGAATGTCCGCGCCACGACCAGTGAGCACACCACCGACTGAAGTGGCCATACGACCACCGTATAAAGTCGTTCTAAAGTCGTGTGCTGCGATATTAGAAATCCTCGTTTCTGGAAAAGCCTGCTGATACCAGATGCTCATCATTAAATTACGACAATCAAGGGCTAATTTAGCTGATAGATCTTGACCATAACTAGCACAAATAATATTCATTGAAGGGTCATGACCTAACAGCCAAGCTGGGAATGCCACCGTCGCGCAAATGGATTTCAAGTAGCGAGGCGGTATATTAATGATTAGCCGTTTGCACGTACCTAACCTCACTTCATTTAATTTAGAGGCAATAAAGTCAACATGCCAATTATGCAAATATTGAACGGAGGGGTTTAACTCAATAAAACTTCGGTGGATAAAACTGCTTAAATCATTTTTAAGTAATACATTCATTTCTTCAGCGCTAAATGGAACATTCATGATTAATCCTCCTCCGTATTTTTAGGGTGTTTATGCTTAATTTTGACATTACGCACACGCAACTGAAGTTGGTTAAGAATTTCTAATTCAGCTTCTTGGCTAACTGGCTTTTTGTTGTCATCCATATAGGTTTCTATCATGGAGAATA
>JACMNP010000162.1 GCA_014378495.1 Methylotenera sp.
GCACAGGTCGCCAAAGTGGCGATTGCGCTATATGAACAGGCGGCGGAGTATGCGCTGACTCGCGGCATTATTATTGCAGATACTAAATTTGAATTTGGTTTGGATGCAGATGGTGTGTTGCATGTGATGGATGAAGTATTAACGCCAGATTCCTCACGTTTTTGGCCAGCAGAAAGTTATAAAGTGGGTACTAACCCACCAAGTTACGATAAGCAATATGTGCGTGATTGGTTAGAGTCGATCGGTTGGAATAAATCGCCGCCAGCGCCGGCCTTGCCGATTGATGTTGCACAACGTACTTCAGAAAAATATATGGAAGCTTTTGAAAAGCTCACAGGTAAAAAGTTACTGGCCGATTAATGGGTTTAGCTGTAAAACTTAAAGAAATTGCCGCCAAGCTCAAGGTCGAGTTTGAGTTTTATCGCAGGCTACAAAAGCACCCGCAAACGCCTAAGTTAGCTAAAGCCTTGTTATGGTTGGCAATTGGTTATTTACTCATGCCGTTCGATTTAATTCCAGATTTTTTACCAATTATCGGTCAGTTAGATGAAGTAGTGATCATTCCGTTACTGCTTTACGCTGCGGTTAAATTAATACCACAAGCTATCATCGCTGAATGTCGCATTCAACCAGCGGGTGAATAGGCTTATTAAATACACAAATTTGTTACAAGCAGTTGTTATAATCGCGTTTAAATAAAATCTCTCTCATTTATTAACTAGGAAATAAGCAATGTCGTTAAACCAAGTGCCAACCGGTAAAGATGTGCCAAATGACTTTAATGTCATCATCGAAATCCCAATGCAGGGTGACCCAGTCAAATATGAAGTAGATAAAGAAAGCGGCGCGATTTTTGTTGACCGTTTTATGGGTACTGCGATGCAATACCCTACTAACTACGGTTATGTGCCACATACCTTAGCCGATGATGGCGACCCTGTTGATGTGTTGGTGATGACACCAGTACCGTTGATTCCAGGTGTAGTGGTACGTTGCCGTCCACTAGGCGTATTGTTGATGGAAGATGAAGCTGGGCTTGATGCAAAAGTGCTTGCGGTGCCAGTAGAAAAAGTATGTGGTTTGTATGGACATTTAAAAGCGCATACAGATTTGTCTGAGTGGCGTTTAAATATGATTTCTCACTTTTTTGAGCATTACAAAGACTTAGACAAAGGCAAATGGGTGAAAATAAATGGTTGGGGTGATATTAACCAAGCGAAAAAAGAGATTTTAGAAGGTGTAGAAAATTATAATAATGCTAAAGTAAAACCTGCATTTTAATTAGAATATTTTTAACCGAATATTAGGTTTAAGCCATAAAAATCAGTCATAAAAAAAGCAGCTTCGGCTGCTTTTTTTATGACTATCAATATTTAGGCAGCAACGCCCAATAAGCTACCAATACCTGCTGTCGCGGCCATGGCCAATACGCCCAAGAAGGTAACACGCGCAGTACCAATCCAAATGTTTGCACCGCCAGCTTTTGCAGCCAATGCACCGAGCATCGCTAAAAAGACCAGTGACATGATGGCCACATAATGAATTGTTAATTCAGTAGGCGCTGTTAGCACCACAACCAATGGTAGTAGTGCACCAATGGAGAATGTAATCGCTGAAGCAATGGCCGCTTGAATCGGGCGGGCACTAGTTAAGTCTGTAATTCCTAATTCGTCGCGCGCATGTGCTGCGAGTGCATCATGTGAGGTGAGTTGCGTGGCTACTTGATGTGCTAGATCAGGTTTTAAACCTCGCCCTATATAAATCTGCGTGAGTTCTTTTAATTCACTCTCATGGTCTGATGCAAGCTCTAAACGTTCTCGACGCAAATCTGCCGCTTCAGTATCAGCTTGTGAACTGACGGAGATATATTCACCTGCGGCCATCGACATGGCGCCAGCCACCAAGCCAGCCACACCTGTTAAGAGTAGTGTTTCATGCGTGGCATGTGCAAAAGCAACGCCAATAATCAAACTGGCGGTTGATACGATGCCATCATTCGCGCCCATGACTGCAGCACGCAGCCAACCGATACGATGTGAACGATGATTTTCCGAGTGTTTCAACATATATCTTTCCTAACTCTAATTTAGGGCTAAGTTACGGCTGGTATAAACAGCTAACCTAATTATGCACAATAAGTGTGCGCTAAGCACTTAATTGCGTTAGTTATGACTCACGAATTTACATGTAATTCAGCGGATTAGTAAGTGAATGCTAGGTATTTAGGTCGCTGCATGACTGGTGCAATTGTTGCTTAGTATAAAGTAACAACTTAAAACTGGTGTTCCCATGAGCGATGCGCAATATAAATTACAACAAAGTTTAAAAGCCAATATTCGCTACTTAGGTCAAGTACTCGGTGAGACTATTCTAGCAAAAGATGGTGAAGCTACTTTTGAGTTAATAGAGAATATACGTAAAGCAGCGGTCAAATTTCATCGCGAAAATGATCAAGATGCTACGCTCATGCTCGAAAAGCTGCTAAAAAATCTCACGCCTCAACAAACTATTTCTGTAGTGCGCGCGTTTAGTTACTTCAAACATCTCGTCAATATTGCGGAGGATTTGTTTGCGCATCAGCAAGCACGATTGAATGAGGATACGCTTGCACCTGGAATGTTGGCGCATTCGGTGGATGAAATCGCACGTCAAAATTTACCTTTTGCAACCATTGAAAGTTTTTTCAAAGATGCACTGGTATCGCCAGTACTCACAGCGCACCCAACCGAAGTACAACGCAAAAGTATTTTAGATATTGAGCATAACCTCTCGTTTTTACTGGCGGAGCGCGCAACCTTAATCTCAAAAAGAGAAATCGAGCATAATGGTTTACTCATTAAAGGTGCGATTTGCTCGCTGTGGCAAACGCGGATTTTACGTTTTTCTAAGCTGACAGTAGCCAATGAAATTGAAAATGCGCTTAGTTACTACAAAACGACATTTTTAGAGGTGATTCCAGAAATTCTGCAAGATTTAGAACGTGACCTGAATAAACAGTATGCAAAAGATTTAGCCCAGCCTTTCCAACTGCCCAGTTTTTTACATATGGGTAGCTGGATTGGTGGTGACCGTGACGGTAATCCGTTTGTCAATGGAGCAACTTTAACGCAGGCTGTGGGAATGCAAAGTACCACTGCTTTTATGTTTTATTTGAAAGAGTTAGATTCTTTGCGCCGTGAACTTTCAATTTCTACGCGTCTAATTGGTGTTAATCCTGAAGTCTTAGAAATGGCTAAGTTGTCTTTAGACCAATCGCCACATCGTATGGATGAACCGTATCGCCTCGCACTGAACGGCATATATGACAGGTTAGTGGCTACAGCCAAGCAATTATTGCCGCAGATAGAATTGCGCGAGGCGAGTAACGATGCTAAAACCTATGCAAGTGCCGATGAACTCTTAGCAAGCTTAAATGTGCTGGTCGATTCACTTAAGGAGTATGGCGGAGATGGCTTGATATATCCGCGCATCGGTAAACTGGTAAAAGCGATTGAAACCTTTGGTTTTCATCTGGCAACGATTGATGTTCGGCAATCTTCTGATTTACATGAGGCGGTGATTAAGGAGCTGTTCCACAAAGCAGGTTATGACTTTAATTATGATGAATTGACTGAAGAAGAAAAAATTCAAACCGTACTGGATGAACTGAAACAACCACGCTTATTGTTTTCACCCTATCAGCAATATTCTGAGTTGGTGCATAGTGAGATTGATGTGCTCAATAAAGCGCGTGAAATGCGTAAGCGTTTTGGTAACCGTACCGTTCGACAATATATTATCTCGCACACTGAAACACTGTCAGACTTACTCGAAGTTGCGCTACTGCAAAAAGAAACGGGTATGTTAAGAGGCATTTGGGGTTCACAGAAGATTCAGCTAGATCTGAATATCGTTCCGCTATTTGAAACTATCGCAGACTTGCGGCATGCACCGATGATCATGGGGCAGTTTTTAAGCCTGCTAGGTATTCGGCACGTATTGCGCAACCAAGGTAATGAACAGGAAATCATGCTGGGTTACTCAGATAGTAACAAAGACGGTGGTTTTTTGACCTCTAATTGGGAGCTTTATAAAGCTGAAGTTTCGCTGGTTGAGTTATTTAGCCAAGCTAAAATCAAGCTACGTTTATTCCATGGCCGTGGAGGAACTGTGGGTCGTGGCGGTGGCCCAACTTATCAAGCGATTATGGCGCAGCCACAGGGTACGGTGGACGGGCAGATACGCCTAACTGAGCAGGGGGAGATTATCGCCAATAAATACTCTGACCCTAAAGTAGGCAGGCAACATTTAGAAACACTAATAGCTGCGACTATTGACGCAACTTTTAACGCGACATTGCAGGCACAAGCGACATTAGATAGTACAAAGCGCCGCGCTTTTGAAACGGTCATGGAAGATCTGTCCACCACTGCGATGACGACTTATCGTAGTTTAGTTTATGAAACACCAGGTTTTGCAGACTACTTTTTCAGTGCCACGCCAATCTCGGAAATTGCTGAATTGAATATTGGTAGTCGTCCAGCGGCTAGAAAAGCCACTCGTAGAATTGAGGACCTACGTGCAATTCCTTGGGGGTTTTCATGGGGTCAAAGCCGCTTGTTATTACCTGGCTGGTTTGGTCTTGGTAGCGCGATTCATCGGTATTTGAATGTAGATGAAAAACTCACTGAAGCGCGGACGAATACCCTGCGCGATATGCTCGAATGTTGGCCAATATTTAAAACATTGATAGCCAACGTAGACATGGTATTAGCAAAAACTGACTTAGTCGTCGCCCGTCATTACGCCCATTTAGTCACCGATAAAAAGCTGAGAGAGTCTATATTCAGTAGGATAGAGCGAGAGTATGCGCTCACTACAGCAGCATTAAATTTACTTTTAGGCAGTACTGAACGTTTAAGTAGTAACCCTCAATTGGCTAATTCTATCCGGAATCGTCTGCCATACTTAGACCCACTCAATCATCTGCAAGTAGAGTTGATTAAACGCTACCGAGGTGGCGAAACTGATGAAAAACTTAAGCTAGCCATACAGCTGACTATCAACGGTATTGCAGCTGGGTTGAGAAATACGGGGTAATTAACACTTATTGATAGACTTAAAAAAAGACGACCTCAGTCGTCTTTTTTTATGCCTCAATCACTACAGATTACATATGCAATAGTGGCACTATTAACAGCGCTACAATATTGATAATTTTAATCAATGGATTTACCGCAGGGCCGGCAGTATCTTTGTAAGGGTCACCTACAGTATCGCCAGTCACAGCGGCTTTGTGCGCTTCTGAGCCTTTACCACCGTGGTTGCCATCTTCAATATATTTTTTGGCATTATCCCAAGCGCCGCCACCTGTACACATGGAAATGGCGACGAACAAGCCTGTCACAATCGTTCCCATAAGTAGGCCACCTAAGGCAACAGGGCCGAGTATCAAGCCTACTGCCACTGGCACTGCTACAGGTAATAATGATGGAATCATCATTTCTTTAATGGCCGCTGTGGTGAGCATATCCACTGCTTTGCCATATTCCGGCTTGCCTGTGCCATCCATGATGCCTTTAATCTCGCGGAACTGGCGTCGTACTTCCTCAACTACTGCGCCAGCTGCGCGACCTACGGCTTCCATTGCCATGGCGGCGAACAAGAACGGAATTAAGCCGCCGATAAACAAGCCAATAATGACCATCGGGTCGCTTAGGTCGAACTTAACATCAATGCCAGCACCTTGTAGTTTGTGGGTATAGTCCGCAAATAATACCAATGCAGCTAAACCTGCTGAGCCAATTGCATAACCCTTAGTCACCGCTTTAGTGGTGTTGCCAACAGCATCCAATGGGTCAGTCACATCGCGTACTTCTTTCGGTAAGCCAGCCATTTCTGCAATACCACCAGCATTGTCAGTAATCGGACCGTAAGCATCTAACGCTACAACGATACCAGCCATGCTCAACATTGATGTTGCTGCAATGGCGATGCCATACAAGCCACCTAAATGATACGATACGAAAATTGCTAAACATACAGAAAGTACTGGCCAAGCGGTTGATTTCATTGAAATACCAATACCTGCAATGATGTTGGTGGCATGGCCAGTAGTTGAAGCTTGTGCGATATGTTTTACGGGTGCATAGTCTGTGCCTGTGTAGTATTCTGTAATCCACACCAGCGCTGCAGTAAGTACTAAACCAACTGCACATGCGCCAAATAGTTGATTAGCAGATACTGGTAAATCACCTGCTATCAATCCTTCTGGAAACATTTTCATGGTCACAAAATAAAATGCAACGAGTGATAACGTACCAGCGACAGCTAAGCCTTTATACAATGCCGGCATTACATTTTTCATTCCAGGTGAGGCTTTAACAAAAAAGCAGCCAATAATAGAAGCCACAATCGATACTGCAGCAAGCATGAGTGGATAAAGCATGCCGTTCGCACCAGCATTCGTCAGTAATAGGCTACCTAATACCATGGTGGCTATTAGCGTGACGGCGTAAGTTTCAAACAAATCAGCCGCCATACCAGCGCAATCACCCACATTATCGCCCACGTTATCTGCAATTACCGCAGGGTTACGTGGATCATCTTCAGGAATACCTGCTTCAACTTTACCAACCAAGTCAGCACCTACGTCAGCGCCTTTGGTAAAAATACCACCACCTAGTCGTGCAAAAATTGAGATGAGAGAGGAGCCGAAAGCTAAACCAATAAGTGGGTTTAAATTAGTAGTTGCTTCTCCACCTAAAAATGCGTAAAAGCCAGCGACCCCCAATAAACCCAAACCTACCACAAGCATACCTGTGATTGCACCACCTTTAAAAGCAACATCTAATGCAGGCCCTATGCCCTTAGTAGCGGCTTGTGCGGTACGTACATTGGCTTTCACTGAGACATTCATACCAATGAAACCGCAAGCACCTGATAGTACAGCGCCTATTACAAAGCCAATAGCGGTGGTTACGTTAAGAAAAATGCCGATTAAAATGGCGAGAACAACGCCGACGATAGTGATGGCTTTATATTGGCGGGCAAGATAGGCTGCAGCCCCTTGTTGAATTGCACTGGCAATTTCTTGCATACGTGCGTTGCCGGCGGGTAAGCCAGAAATCCATTTACTCATTACTACGCCATACAGCACTGCTAAAATAGCAGCTGCTAAGGCAATCATTAGTGCGACTGACATGACTTCTCCCTATCTAAATTTTTATAAAATCCGTTACATTTAATTACTTGATACTTGATTAAAAGTACTAAATTAAAAGCGCAAAACGTCAAAATAAAACTAGTGTGAATTGAAACCAAACCGAGTACTGAACCTTAATGCTGCTAAACAACTGAGTGCTGTTTATTTATAAATTGACGCTAAACTTCTCCAAATGGCTATTAAATAATCTGATTGATGACTTGTTACAAACTATTTTACGATGTAAATAATTTGTAACAAGAATTCATTATTGCACTATTAGGCAAGGCTAACAACACCTAGATTAAATGACTTTAGACAGAAGCTTAGGTATTGAAAGGGTTGGGTAAAGCGCTGAAAAAAGCAGTGATTGTTTTTCAGTCGGCTTTTGTAGCTAATCTAGCCAATGCGTCACCAAGTGCGGTGCCTGATAATTTTTCAGCCAGTTTATTAAGGTCAGAAGCAGCTTGCGTGCTAAGTTTTTTAATAGGTTTTGGCTTGACTTGCGGGGTAGATTTTACTTGCACTTTCACCCGAATTGAAGTAACTTCACACTCTTGCTTTTCTAGCTTAATCAATAAGCTAGGGATAAAAAGCTTAATTTTTGCAGCAACAGCGTTGCTATTTGCAAATATCGTGAATTGCTGATTTTTAATACTGGTAGCGTGGCTTAATTGCGCTAAGTTATCAGGCGCAATCGCCATCCAAATTTTTTGGGCAGCCTCTAATTCCTTGTTGTGTGCATTGAGCGCAAGGAGCTCAGGTTGCTTAAGTAGAGTGTTAAATTGTCGCATGGTGACTTAAGTTTAACTCAAAAGTTGAGCTTATTTGCTCGTGGTGATTAGGAATACTATGAATATCATCTTTGTCTCAAACAGTATGACCAAAGCAAAAACGCTATCAGTGCTGCAAGTAAGCATGATAGCGCTTGGTCTAATAGTATTGCCAGTATTGTTAACACTGTTATTCCTTGTGCCGCAGGACTCAGAGCCGCAACAAGGAGTGAAGTCACTCATTCCAGTGCAGCTTAAATTCTCATTTAATAACCCACAAAAACATTTAGATGCCTATGCGATACAGCTAGGTGAAATGCAAGCGCGCATGATGCGCTTAGATGCGCAAAGTGAGCGATTATCTAAACTAGCTGGTGAGAAGAAAAGTGTCCATGATACGGGGTCGGAACCTGATACATTAATTAAACCAGACGCTACAAAAATTGATGTGAATAAATTGCAGCCAGCCCGCGGTGGCCCACTGGTAAGAGATACACCGTTATCAGAAGCAGATCTACAGAAAAAGATTGCTGAGTTATTAGCTCAAATTGAGTTTAGTACTGATCGCTTTAGCAGCTTGGAAGCAAAGCTATTACAACAAAGTGTCTTGAAAGACACTTTGCCGAATAGTAGCCCAGTCACAGTGGCATTTAATTCTTCTAGTTTTGGTTGGCGCTTAGATCCATTTAATGGACATAAGGCTTTTCATGAGGGCTTGGACTTTCCAGCCGATGTAGGTACACCGATTTATGCTGCTGCTGGCGGCATCGTCACGGTAGCAGAGCAAACGCCTGATTATGGTAAACTTATAAAGATTGACCATGGCTCTGGCTTGGAAACGCGTTATGCTCATGCTTCACGGTTATTAGTGAAGGTTGGAGACCGCGTTGAGAAAGGTCAAGAAATTGCAGAAGTAGGTAGTACAGGTCGCTCTACAGGACCGCATTTGCATTACGAAATCAGGTTAGATGGTAATGCGTTAGACCCGAGGCAATATCTTAAAGCCAGTGGTTGATTTGGTAAAAGTAAGCCCCATTGATATATTAATGTTTTTAAATTCAAAGATTATCTAATTTTTAACAATCGATTTGCATTCCATACAATTAGAAAAAGTCATTTATCCTTAAGCGGAAAGTCCTTCATTTCATGATATCCACGTTGTTCAAAAAATTATTCGGTAGCCGTAATGATAGGCTTGTTAAACAATACGCACAAAAAGTACACCAAATCAATGCATTAGAGCCTGCAATGCAAGCTTTGAGCGATGACGAGTTACGCGCTAAAACTGCGGAATTTAAACAACGCTTTATTAATGGTGAAACTTTAGATGATTTAATGCCAGAAGCATTTGCTGTGGTGCGTGAAGGTAGCCATCGTGCGCTAGGGATGCGCCATTTTGATGTGCAGATGATAGGCGGCATGGTATTAAATGCTGGGAAAATCGCTGAAATGCGTACTGGTGAGGGTAAAACGCTCGTGGCGACGTTGCCAGCTTACCTCAATGCGTTGAGTGGTAAAGGCGTTCACGTGATTACGGTCAATGATTATTTGGCCAAGCGCGATGCAGAATGGATGGGACGTCTTTACCAATTTTTAGGTTTGACCATTGGTATCAACTTGTCACAAATGCCAACCGAGGCTAAACGTGCTGCTTATGCGGCTGATATTACTTATGGTACTAATAATGAATACGGGTTTGATTACCTGCGTGACAATATGGTTTACAGCGCTGAAGAGCGTGTGCAACGTAGTTTGAACTATGCATTGATTGATGAAGTGGACTCTATTTTAATCGATGAGGCACGTACGCCACTCATTATTTCAGGTCAAGCGGATGACAGCGTAGCACTATACAACCGCATCAATGCTGTTGCGGCAGAGTTAGTACCACAAAAGGAAGAAGAGGGCGTTGGCGACTTTTGGGTGGATGAGAAAGGCCAGAATGTTGTGATGTCTGAACAAGGCCATGAGCATTCTGAAAACTTGCTCACTGAAGCAGGTTTGTTACCTGAAGGTTCGAGTTTGTATGAAGCGGCGAATATCACGTTAGTGCATCATTTGTATGCATCACTACGTGCACGCAATCTTTACCACAGAGATCAGCATTATGTAGTGCGTAATGGTGAGATTACGATTGTAGATGAATTTACAGGCCGTATGATGTCAGGCCGTCGTTGGTCAGATGGTTTGCATCAAGCGGTAGAAGCCAAAGAAGGCGTTGAGATTCAGAAGGAAAACCAAACGCTGGCTTCAATCACCTTTCAAAATTTCTTCCGTATGTATACTAAACTTTCAGGCATGACAGGTACGGCGGACACTGAAGCTTATGAATTTAATCAGATTTATAACTTAGAAACGGTTGTTATTCCTACACATCGTCCTATGCAGCGTAAAGATAACATGGACAAAGTCTATCGTACTGCGCGCGAGAAGTATGAAGCGGTTATTTTGGACATTAAAGATTGTCAGCTACGTGGTCAGCCAGTATTAGTGGGTACAACATCGATTGAAAACTCAGAATTAATTTCTAAGTTATTAGACGAGGCGAAACTAGAACATCAAGTATTGAATGCCAAACAGCATGAACGCGAAGCACATATTATTGTGCAAGCAGGTCAGCCAGGTGTGATTACTATTGCCACTAATATGGCGGGTCGTGGTACTGATATTGTATTGGGTGGTAATCCTGAGCCTGAGATTGCAGTAGTACATGCCGATGAAACAATCAGTGATGAAGAGAAAAAATCACGTGTAGCTAAAATCAAAGCAGATTGGAAAATAACGCACGATGGCGTACTTGCTGCGGGCGGGTTGCATATTATCGGTACAGAGCGTCATGAATCGCGCCGTGTAGACAACCAATTGCGCGGTCGTTCAGGTCGTCAAGGTGATGCAGGTTCTAGCCGCTTTTATCTTTCATTAGAAGATCAATTATTACGTATTTTTGCTTCTGATCGCGTTTCAGCGATTATGGAAAAACTCAAAATGCCTGATGGCGAAGCGATTGAGCATCCATGGGTCACGCGTGCAATCGAAAACGCACAACGCAAAGTGGAAGGCCGTAACTTTGATATTCGTAAACAATTACTTGAATATGATGATGTTGCTAACGACCAACGTAAAGTGATTTATGAGCAACGTAATGAGTTATTAGAAGCAGGCGATGTTGCTGAAACTATTAAAGCCATGCGTGATGATGTGCTAGTGACTATGGTGGCTACACATATACCGCCTGATAGCGTTGAGGAGTTGTGGGATGTGCCTAGTTTAGAAAAAGAGCTAAAAGCAGAAACTGGTCTTGAAATCCCATTGCAAAAAATGCTTGAGGATAATCCAGGCTTGCATGAAGAAACCTTGCGTGAACGTATTGTAGAGGCGGCTGATAATGCTTATAACGCCAAAGAGATGCAAGCCAGCCCAGACATCATGCGCCAGTTTGAGCGTTCTGTCATGTTGCAAAGTTTAGATAATCATTGGCGTGAGCATTTAGCTGCTTTAGACCATTTACGTCAAGGTATACATTTGCGTTCTTACGCACAAAAAAATCCTAAGCAAGAATATAAACGTGAAGCGTTTGAGCTATTTGAAGGCTTATTGAACACAGTGAAAACTGAAGTGACCAAAGTCACCATGTTAGTACAAGTGAAAACTGAAGCTGATGTTGAAGCAGTTGAAAAACCAACTGGTGTAGAAAATGTACAGTATCAACATGCTGATTACGATGAAGCACTTGCTGCGCCAACAGCGGAAGCTACTCAAGAAGCATTGACCAGCACGCCTGTGGTACGCGCTGGCGTTAAGGTGAGCCGTAATGATCCTTGCCCATGTGGGTCGGGTAAAAAATACAAACAATGTCACGGCGCCTTAAGTTAATGAGTACTTTGAATTAAAAGCGGTTTCAGCGAGTGATAAACTTAGCATTAAAGTGTAGAAAGGCAGTTTAATTGTGTTAGACAACCTACAACAAGAAGTTAAATCACCGTGCATCGGTGTGTGTGCAATAGATGATATGAACGGCTTGTGCCAAGGTTGTTATCGTACGATCGATGAAATTAAAGGCTGGTGGGATATGAGCCAAACTGACCAGAAAAATTTGTTGTCAACGGTAGCTGAACGTGAATCAGCGCTAGCAAATTTTGACGATTAGTTATTTAAAATAACGAGTTGATTGCCCAACAATTAATTCATTATGACGCCAGTAATAATGCCCTGCGTTTTTAAATCTTGTAAAATGGTTAAGCCAAATTGAATGATAATTTCAGGTTGCGGATGGGCTAATTCATCTGCTATTTTACTGAGCGCCTGCAAACCTGTTGTTGACTGTTGTTGTAATAATTCAATAAGCCTGTAAGTGACAGGGTTTAGCTCGACAAACTTCACTGCGAAATCAACATCGCGATAAATCAATAATTGCGTACTTACTTTCTCTTTAGGTTTATGCCTAGGTGAGATTTTTTGCACTGCGTAGTCATAATTGAGTATCTGCAGGGATGCTGTGAATGCAGGTTGAAATTCTAATAAATCATTCGCCGTATTTATTTCACGAATATGCATTCCTAACTCCACACTAGTTGTATCCATAGACGCAACAAATAACTCCACCCATTCGTAATGGCATAGGCTGGATAGATAAAGTGGTAAGTTAGCCTGAGTATTCAAATAGGCAAGAAATTCTTCAGGAATCTCACGAAAGATAGGCGTATTGGCAGAATGCTCACGCAAAAATCCACGAGTTAAGTTTAACCAAGCACGTTTACCAAGCACTTTTTGTGCGACTGGAAAACATGCAGAAATTGATTCAAATAAATTATTGAATACGATTTCTTTATACACTGCCATGCGCTTAACTGGCACATTACTCGGTCTTGGTTGATGTAAAGGGTCGCGAATATGGGCAGTAAATTCGAGTTGATAACGCTGAAAACTAGCTAAGTGCGCATACAGCATTTTATTCATGCGATGCGACTAAAACTGACTGCTTAACCGATTGATAAACTTGCGTATGCGAACTTTGTAGAGAAGCAATTTTATTCACTTCAGCCATTAATAGCGCAAGCGGAGGTATGTTGTTATCGCGTTCTAGTAGTGTAGGAAACGTGCCAAACAACTGATATGCCTCATCTAGTAGTGCCCAAACCGGGTCAATAACATCTGCGCCATGAGTGTCTATCAGTAAGTCTGGCGCTTGCTGATAATGTCCAGCAATATGGCTATACACGATGCGCTCATGCGGGATACCGCGTAAAAATGCATGTGGGTCAAACCCAAAATTCACGCTATTCACGTAAATATTGTTAATATCTAAATGTAGAAAACAATCAGCTTCCTCTAATACCGCTTTTAGGAAAGTCAGTTCATCCATCGTTGAGATAGGTGCTGCTACATAAAAAGACGTATTTTCTATGGCGATACGTTGACCTAAGATATCTTGCGTTTGGCGGATACGTTTAGCCACGTAATGGACTGCTTCATCAGTAAATGGAATTGGCAAAAGATCATACAAATAGCCTTGCTGGCCATTGTAGCCATCAGTAGCGTAACTTAAGTGCTCGGTATAAAGTGGAATATCATACTGAAGAAGAAATTTTTTGACTTGCTGTAAAAATGTTTCGTTAATAGGGCTTAAACCACCCAATGATAAACATAAGCCGTGACATGCAATCGGAAAACGCTCTGCAAACCACTCGAGTTGTTTAGCCGCTTTACCGCCAGCGTTAATCCAATTCTCAGGCGCGATTTCCACAAAATTTATATTGGCAATGCTAGATTGACCAAAGGCGGATTGGATCTGAGGCATTAACTCGCGCTTAAGCCCCAAACCCACCCCATTTATTTTAGATTCTTTGCGATGACTAGTCAGCATTATTGGGAGGAGACGAATGCAAAAATAATCATCAAACCTAAAACTAAATTCTAAATGTTAATGATAAACAGGTGATTAAAGTATCAGTAATGATTATATTTAGCTTATTTAGTTTTTTCTATTGGCGCTTTTTCCATTGCGGCTTTGTCCGCGCTACATGAACCTTCTTTAGACTTATCATGCGCCATTGCTGCTTTATCTGCACTGCAAGAACCTTCTTTTGCTTTTTCTTCGTGAGCCATCGCAGATTTATCGGTCATCTTTTTATTAGCGCCGCATTTACCCGTACTGCATTTACCATCTTTTGCTTTCATTTCAGTTTTCATCTCGGCATCGGCAACCTGATATCCTGATGACAATGATTTTGCTGTAAATGGGTTAGAAGCAGCGTTTACTGATGTTGCTGCAATTGATAACGCGAATGCGCCACCGATAGCAAGAGCGATTGTTTTTTGAGTTTTGTTCATGATAAAAATCCTTATAAAATAATTGTGCGCTAAATAGTACGAAAGTTAAATAATATGAAAACGTAATGCCATGATTTATATGAAGCTTAATGGTGTTTAGAATCAATTGCGCTAGCAATTCTAGCTTTAGCTTCTTTAGAAAGCGTTATTGTGCTATCGCTTTCAGTATGCAGCGTGACACGTTGTATAGCGCTACGTAGCTGATTTAATTGTTGTTTAAATCGAGTACAAGCATCGCAAATAACAAGATGAAACCGCAACTGTAAACGGCTAGACCATGACAATGGACGATCTAAAGATTGTGAAATCAACTGACTTGCTTGTTTACATGTGAGCATACATTTCCCTTTCTTTATCCCGTTACCCAGTTCAATTCTAGACACTTCCTTAATCCCATTCTGGCTCGATATAACATCACCCAAGCATTCGTCGTCGTAATATCCAGTTCCTTACAAATATTTTCATTCTCTAATTCATGTACATCACGCATCATAAAAATGGCTTTTAATTTAGCCGGCAATTTATCCATACATTCACTTAAAATACCCAAAAATTGCTTTTGTTCAAGCGCGCTCTCTGGCATATCCCATTCCTGCGGTCTATCAATCCAATGACCTGATTTATCAAAAAAATCGTCCATACTGCTATCTGAGGCATCTAAATCAATTAGATCTGATAATGGTTGCTCACGGATTTGCTTGCGTTGTAAATCAATAATTTTATGTTTGAGTATGCCTGTGAGCCAAGTACGTGCTGATGACTCGCCTTCAAAACTATTATTTTTAATTGCGGCAAGCATTGTTTCTTGCACAGCATCTTCCGCTTGATGTGGATCACGTAACCTAGCTAATGCAAAACGGTATAGATAGTCGCCATGTGCATTGAGCCAGTCATTTACATTTTGCGTCATTACATTTGCCCAGTGAGTTTGTATTACTTAAATATTAGTTAACGTTAGTTTTTGTTTTAATAAATTCAAATAGTTTTCACTATCTAAAGGCACATTATTACGCTGCGATTGCCATATAGTTTCAGCAAGACACTCTAGTAGATCATTTTGCGCTTTGTGCTTGTCATTATATTGTTGCAATAATTTATCATAAACTTGTGTGATGCCGATAGGCTGGTTGATGCTAATTTGCTCAATCACCGAAATGTGCAAACTTAAGTGTAAAAATGGATTAGTTTCGCCCATTTCTGGAAAGTACTGTTGACTCATATAGCGCTCAGGCGAATCTAATACCACCTGATATTCAGGATGCATTTGTATCACTTCAACGGCTATTTTTTCTAAATCCGTTAATAATAATTGTTGCTTAAATTTCCCCCAAGCATCAAATAAAAACTGGCGTGCTTGGTCTCGGCTAGGGTTGTATAAACTCATGAGTGATATAACTTAAATATTAATTTGATGATACTTGCTGTGCGGCAAATAAACTTAATACAGCGGAATAGGGTAATAGCTGATTGACACCGCCAATTGAGGCAATTTCACCATTTCCATAAAAACCTAATAATGGCATATTCGGAAATTGTTGAGTTAAAACCTTTAAATCGCGATCTATGCCGCCATAAAAATAAGGGCCACGACCCAAACATGAAAATAGTAGGCCAAAGTCAGGCATGCTGCTTGATGGTTTGAGATTTAGTTCTTTAATTAAATGATGCGTAACGCTTGTTAAGTCTGCCTCAGCCAGTGTTTTATCACGAAATCCCCAACTTAAAAACTGCCCTGCCTTTAGCGGTTGCGCGAGTGTGATACTGCCATTATCTTCGTCGTAACTAATAAGATGCGTTTGATTGTAATCCCCTGCATTAATAGTTGCCGCGTTATTTGCATAAACTGCGATGACTAAATGTAGCGGAATAGGCTCATCTGTTTTATTTAGTAATCTCCAAGCTTTATTCAGTGCAGTGATAGGCGCCTTGTTATCCAGTACGGTGACATCATAGCCATTCACTTGCTGGATCTTTTTCGGTTTGGTTAATAGCCTTAACCCGTGTGAAGCTTTAGTAGCAACTTTAACATTGGCAAAAAAAGCATCCACGTAGCCGGCTACCTCGCCCTTTGCATTCTGCCATACAGAAAAAGGCCCTTGCCCAATCGCATCGCCAGAAACGCCACCAAGGCGTTTATTGCCATCATTGAGCCATGTGCTATTAATAGCATTAGGCGCAGTGAGCGTGAGTAATGGTTGCTGTGTATGGTTGAATTTTGCGAGCTGTAAACTAACATCGTCACCAAATACCATTGCAGCAGCAGCAGGTGCATCAAGTACCCAATCTTCTTCAGTAAAAATTCCTGTCGCAGAGCAACCCATCACTTGTGTGCAGTTAGCTGCTTTTGCCGCCGCTTTAATCGCCGCTTGTGGGTCATTAGCAAATTCTGAGGTGAGAAGCAGCAATACACTATTTGCAGTAGTCATTTCGGCTTTTTCCATGGCTTGCGACACAGCCTGCGCTGCTAGTGCTGGTGTTGCTTTAGTACCTAAGGCTATGCTGGTTGCGACTTTCATTGTTTTGCTTTCAATGAGTTACTTTCATTTTTTTTGTGCTTGATACAATGGGCTTTTCTATAGTGTCATACTCCTTAGCGTTGTATTCGCAAAGGTCTTCTATACAACATTCAGCGCATTTTGGCTTGCGGGCAAGACAAATATAACGACCATGTAAAATGAGCAAATGATGTGCGTCATGCATATACTCTGCGGGAATTGTTTTTAGATATTTCTTTTCAACTTCGAGTACATTTTTACCCGTGGCTAATTTAATACGATTGCCCAGCCTAAATAGATGCGTATCTACTGCAATCGTAGGTTTTCCAAAAGCGGTATTCAAAATGACGTTGGCAGTTTTGCGCCCCACCCCTGGTAAAGCTTCTAAGGCCTCTCGTGTGTCAGGTACTGCTGAATCATGCTGTGTGATTAATATACTGCAAGTAGCCAGCACATTTTTAGCTTTAGCATGATATAGACCTATGGTCTTAATATATCGCTCCAAACCTTCTATACCCAGCGCTAAAATACTTTCCGGTGTATTAGCTACAGCGTATAACTTTTTAGTAGCAAGATTAACGCCTTTGTCGGTAGATTGGGCTGATAAAATTACTGCAATCAACAATTCAAATGTACTGCTATGATTAAGTTCAGTAGAGGGATTGGGGATGGCGATACTTAGGCGTTGAAATATTTTAAGACGTTTTTCTGCGTTCATAAATAATAATTCTATTAAATGGAGTCTAGCTTAGTCGACAGTTTTTGATATGCGGAAGTTGCCTTGCTATGGTTAGCATATTTTGTTGCACGCTCTAATTTCTCACGTTCAATACGAAATAACCTAAAATCATAGCGTTTACGTGCAACGTTTGCAGCATTCTCACTAGATATTTCCTTGCTAAATATATCCGTACCAAGTATTTCAACCACAGGTTCCATGGTAATGCAATCCACAGGGCAAGGCGGTAGGCACAAATCACAACCCGTACATTCCGCTGTAATCACAGTATGCATCTGCTTTGCCGCCCCTAAGATGGCATCTACAGGGCAGGCCTGAATGCACAAAGTGCATCCAATACAGGCACTCTCATCAATAAATGCAACAGCCTTAGGCTGGGGTAATCCGTGATCAGGATTGAGTGGCTTGTAAGCTAAGCCTAATAAATCAGCCAAGGCATGCACGCCAGCATCGCCACCTGGAGGGCATTGGTTAATATCA
>JACMNP010000163.1 GCA_014378495.1 Methylotenera sp.
TCATCAAAAAAACGCATACAATTACGGCCATCTGCTTTTGCTTGGTACATGGCGACATCTGCGTTTTTAAGTAATTCGGTACTATCTTGCTCGCCATTGAGTAGCGTAACGCCGATACTTGGCGTGATACTAAATTTATCTAATCCCAAATAATATTGCTTGTCTAAAGATGCGATGATTTTTTTCCCTATTTGCAATACCTGTTTGCGTGCTAGGTTGTAATCATCACTCAAGCTCTCGAGTAAAACTACAAATTCATCGCCGCCTAATCTCGCAACGGTATCTGTATCTCGCACACAATCTAGCAATCTAACAGCCACTTGCCTGAGCAAATCATCGCCTTTATCGTGACCCAGCGTATCATTTAAAGCTTTAAAGTTATCCAAATCAATAAATAATATGGCGCCAATAAGTTTGTTACGTTTACTTCTTGCCACAGTTAAAACCAGCCGATCAAGCAACAGGCGACGATTCGGCAAATTGGTTAAAGTGTCATAAAACGCTAGTTTTTTGATTTGGTCTTCTGCTATTTTAAAGCGGGTAATATCTTGAAAAGCACCAGCTAAACGCACGACTTTACCATTTTTAATAATGGCATCACCCTGAAAGCGCGCCCAAAGATGTTTATTTTTTGCGGTAGTAAAAGGTAGCTCTAAATCCCACGATTCACCAGTCTTAATCGCATGCGCCACCGCTTCACGAATCTGCGCTTGCCCTTCTGGCTGGTAGAAACTAATGGCTGATGCAACATCTGGTTTATAGTCAGCATCTAGTTCATGAATACGTTTTACTCCATCAGACCAAAATAGTTGATTTCTGATTAAATCTAGGCTCCACCCACCGACTTTTGCAATCTTCCCCGTACGTTGAACTATTTCATCTCTTGCCTCAATAGTAAGTTGTGCGGCTTTACGCTCAGAAATATCCATATGTGTGCCTACCATACGTATTATTGCACCATCTTCCGCTCGCTCCATTACCCGCCCTAGGCTATATACCCAGACTGCGTGACCATTTTTATGCATAAGCCTGAATTCAATTTTGTACTCATCCGCTTTAGATTTAAGATGCTCATTTAAAAACTCAAGCGTATGTTCTACATCTTCTGGGTGAAGTAATTTTTCAAAAGTATTTAATGAGTCATTGAGTTCATTAGGCGCATAACCTAACATTTCATACCAACGCACACTGTAGTGAACCGTTTGACTTGGAATATGCCAATCCCACATACCCAAACTAGCGCCATCTAAAGCCAGTTCAACACGCGCATTCGTTTGACGTAAGGTATTCACTAACTGTTCACGCTCAATCGCACTTCTAATCCAGCGTGTCAGCATTTTTACAAACTCAATTTCTGAAATATCAAATGCTCTATTACGTGGCTTAACACTCGAAAAACTCACAGCGCCATAGATTTGGTCATTGATAACAATCAATTCACCCATATAAGCTTCTAACTCACTTAACTGCGGACAGCTATTGCCAGAATAAGGAGATTGACTAATATGTGGAATCGCCACAGTCTCTTTTTTATCAAGCATCAATTGACAAAAAGTATCTTTAATCAGCATTTGCATGCCATCTTTAAATTTGTCTTTTGGTGAGATTTGCACTTCTATCGTATAAATCTCATCTACAAAATTACTTACAATGCCATATTCAAAATCAAGGTAGCGCATACCCACTGCTAGGGCCTCACGTATCTGCGCTTTATAGCCTTTATGATTAGATTGAGAAGTGATTTCATTGAGCGCTTGCAAAGCTTGCTGCTTACGCTGCAATCGCTCTTCATAGCGTGCTTGCTGAATACTCAACGTGCGGCCCTCTATAAGCCGCATGACTAAGCGAGATAAGCTTTGCATAGCAATACGTTGACTCTCAATTAGCGTCCTCGGCACTTGATCTAATACACATAAAGTACCGAGATTCAACCCATCCGCAGTGGTAATTGGCATCCCCGCATAAAAACGAATATCTGGTCGACCAGTTACCAATGGGCTATCAAAAAAACGCGCATCCTCTAACGTATTAGGTACTTCAAACAAATTATCGCTATTAATTGCATGCGCGCAAAAAGCAATATCTCTAGAAGTTTCAGTTTCAGACAAGCCTATTTTGCTTTTAAACCATTGACGATTTTCATCAACAAGAGAAATTAACGCGATAGGCACAGCACAGATTTGCGATGCAAGTTGCGCAATATCATCAAACTCTTGCTCGCTCACAGAATCAAGAATCTCATGCTTATTTAAAGCGGCAAGCCGATCAGCTTCGTTGGTGGGTATATCAGGTCTTTGCAATTTAAACGCCTCACTACACTGTATGAGTGTCGTTATTTAAATCTATGACACTTGAATATTAAACTATTAATAAATCAACTTATATAAATAAAGTAATGAATATTAAATACTTGTTACTTTTATACAATTTATTAACAATTGATTCACACTTGTGTTTATACTATTAACAACTAGATAAGTTTATATATTTAATAATTTTGTAAAAACTTGTCTAAAAATAATAAAGCACTGCACGAAATAAAGTACTGCACCGTAAAAAGTACCGCACTTGGCAGGCAAAAAAAACCCCGATTTAAGGGGATTAAAATCGGGGTCAAAAGCGCCTCATCGTCTAAGGCTTCCGCTCAGGGAGGAAAGAAGCGGAACGACAACTTTCGTCATCTGTAAATCTGACTAAATCAGTCAAGATTTAGTTCCAACTATTGTGCTATTTTCTTAGCCAAATATTTTATCCCTATCTTGCAAGCATTTTTATTAGTAGATGACTTAATATCTTTACATCACGCTTAAGCAACTTTAGACATCTCTCCCTCGTAGATTTCACTAGAACCCATGCGATAATATCGTAATGGAAATTCAATCTTCACTACTTAACGGCCTGAATAACAAACAACTTGAAGCAGTTACGCTACCTCACCAGTCTGCCCTCATATTGGCTGGTGCTGGCAGCGGTAAAACCCGCGTGCTTACCACGCGTATCGCTTGGTTGATTCAAACAGGACAAGTATCGCCAACTGGTTTATTAGCGGTAACCTTCACGAATAAAGCCGCAAAAGAGATGCTTACGCGGCTAACGAGCATGCTGCCCATTAATACGCGTGGCATGTGGGTAGGCACTTTCCATGGTCTTTGCAATCGTTTATTACGTGCGCATCATCGTGAAGCGGGTTTGCCTGCGAGCTTTCAAATTTTAGATACCGCAGACCAACTTTCTGCCATCAAACGTTTGATGAAACTGATGAATGTAGATGATGAAAAATTTCCGCCTAAACAAGTACAAGGCTATATCAATAGCTGCAAAGATGAAGGTTTACGTGCGCATGCGGTAGATGCTTTCGACCCGCATTCAGAGAAACTGCGTGAGATTTTTGATGCTTACGATAAACAATGTCAGCGCGATGGCGTAGCGGATTTTGCCGAACTTTTATTACGCTGTTATGAGTTGCTTGAACGCGACGTGCATATTCGCCAACATTACCAAAGCCGCTTCAAATACATACTGGTGGATGAGTTTCAAGATACCAACCGCTTGCAATATCTGTGGCTAAAATTATTAGCAGGTCAAAAGAATAATCTGCAACAAAACTGTATGTTTGCCGTGGGCGATGATGATCAATCTATTTACGGTTTCCGTGGTGCGCGTGTGGGTAATATGCGCGACTTTGAAACAGACTTTAAGATCGAACATATCGTTAAACTTGAAGAAAACTATCGTTCGCACAGCAATATTCTAGATGCTGCCAACGCTATTATTTCACATAATAAAAATAGGTTAGGCAAAAACCTTTGGACTTCTGCAGGTGCAGGGGAGCCAGTGCGTTTGTATGAAGCGTATAACGACAATGATGAAGCAAGTTTTATTGTCGATGAAATAAAAATGCTGCACGCCGAAGGCGCGGAATTAGGTGAAATCGCCCTGCTATATCGCTCTAATGCACAATCTCGCATTTTAGAACATGCGTTATTCTCAGCCAACTTACCCTACCGCGTATATGGCGGCTTACGCTTTTTTGAACGTGCAGAAATAAAACATGCCCTTGCTTACATGCGCTTAATTGCCAATGCGCACGATGACACGGCCCTATTACGCGTGATTAACTTTCCCGCGCGTGGCATAGGCGCACGTAGTCTAGAGCAATTGCAAGAATCCGCACGCGCTGAAAACTGTAGCCTTTGGCAAGCTGCAATTAACAAAGTAGGCAACGGCAAACCTTGCGGCAAAGGCATTGAAGGCTTTGTGGCACTTATTCGCCAAATGATAGATGAGGCATACGGTATCAGTTTGGCTGAGTTAGCTGAACTAGCTACTAACCTTTCTGGCTTAATCGCACATTATCAAAATGATAAAGAAGGCGAGGACCGCATTGAAAACTTGAAAGAGTTAGTCACTGCGGCGGTGTCATTTACCAAACAAGACTTTGGTAACCACAACAATGTGGATGGCGATACTGAGCAAGATCTACTCACACAATTTTTGAGCCATGCTAGCCTAGAAGCGGGCGACCACCAAGCCAGCGTAGGTAATGAAGCGTTGCAATTGATGACGGTGCATGCCTCAAAAGGCTTGGAGTTTAAAGCAGTTTTTATTAGCGGCTTAGAAGAAGGCTTATGCCCACATGAGCAAAGCCTTTATGAAAACAGCGGCTTAGAAGAAGAGCGCAGGCTTATGTATGTGGCGGTTACGCGCGCGAGGCAACGTTTATATTTAAGCCATGCACAAAGTCGTATGTTACACGGGCAAGTGCGTTATGGTATTCCATCGCGCTTTTTAGATGAGATCCCAGATGGTTTACTTAAACGCTTAAACAGTAAACCTGTGATAAGGTCTGGCGGTGGACGTGATTACAGCGAGTTACCCGCCATGATGAGCAAACAGCAAAGCAATACGCAGAAAAATGCCATGCCTTGGAAAATCGGCCAACAAGTAGCACATGCAAAATTTGGTAATGGCGTGATTGTTAGCTATGAAGGCAACGCTAATGATATGCGTGTTCAGATTAATTTCGGCCGCGAAGGCTTGAAGTGGTTAGCTTTAGAGTTTGCTAAATTGAATCCTATTTAGCAGGGTTAAGTTTTATCAAAATAAGGTTTATCAAAAAAAGTAATGAAAACTAGATAACCATTTTAAGTAGCAGACTCAGTGATACTAAAAACATCCGCATAACTTGTATACAAACTGGTCATCATCACGGGAATCGCTACCAATAATCCTAAACCAAACGGAATAATCGCAACTATCAATAGTCCCATAAAAATCAATCCATATAACAAAAATGGCAGCATATTCTTTAAACAAGCCATAAAACTTAGTTTTAATGCATCAAAGGCCGTTAAGTTATTTAAGCCAACCAACACTGGCGCAAACCAATAAGCCATCAAAATTGGTACCACAAAAAGCATGGCGACTAAAATTGGCATCATCATTGCGTTGGCTTGCTCTGGACTAACCGTACCGCCCTTCATTAAGATACTCAGTGTATCTCTATCTAAAGTTAACACTACCATCACTGCAATAATCAATAAGCTTGCCATGTAAATTCCGCCTACCGCAATCAGCTGTGCGGTATTTTTCTTAAATCCAGCAAATAGATGATTGATTTCAAGGTCTTGGTGCTGGACGACGGCTTTACAACCCCACATTAAACCTGCAGCAAATACGGGAGCAAGCAAGGTGCTTAATATAGAGCCAACCACTGGAATCAGCGAAATAGGCACAATAATTAACAA
>JACMNP010000029.1 GCA_014378495.1 Methylotenera sp.
AAGCGTGCAAGCAATTCACGTCGAAAGATTGAGGATGAAGCTAATATTAATTTTGTATTCAATGTATGGGCGATGCTAAATAAAAATGTGTGGTTTTTGATTTTTGGATTATTTATTTTAATCAATAATCAACTATCAGTTAATCTCTATTATAGTTGAAAGCAATTGAGCATACTTAACCCTTATTTTTTGAAAAGCTAAATTTAACCTACTAATATAATAAGCGAGATAATCATGAAATTAGAAATAGAGCACAAAATTGCATTAGTAACAGCTTCATCAGGTGGTATAGGGCTTGAAATTGCCCGATCATTAGCCGCAGAAAATGCAAAAGTAGTGATAAATGGGCGTACACAAGCAAATGTTGATAAAGCAATAGCCGACATATTACAAAGTCATCCTAATGCGAATTTGATTCCATTAGTAAGTGATAATGGCACGCAAGCGGGTTGCGAAACTACAATCAAGCAGATACCACAAGTTGATATTTTGGTGAATAACCTAGGGATTTATGAGGCTAATGGCTTTTTTGATGAAACTGATGATGATTGGCAACGCTTATTTGAAGTGAATGTGATGAGCGGCGTAAGACTAGCACGCCATTATTTAGCAAAAATGCTAGCGATAGGGCATGGTCGCGTCATTTTTATTTCCAGTGAATCAGGCATTATGCCAGCACCAGAGATGGCGCATTACAGCGCAACTAAAACCATGCAGCTAGGTATTTCACGTGCTTTAGCCGAATTAACCAAAAATACTAACATAACAGTGAATGCAGTTTTGCCAGGGCCTACAGGTACTGATAGTGTAGAAAAATTTATGCAAGATGTTTATCCGGGTTTAACATTAGCAGAAGCTGAAACTAAGTTTATGGCTGAAAATCGGCCAACCTCGTTAATCTCTCGTTTAATTAAACCCTCAGAGATTGGCGATATCGTAACGTTTATATGTAGCGAACGCGCTGCGATTATTAATGGTACCAATATTCGAACAGAGGGTGGTTTAGTAAGAAGCGCCTTCTAATGCATTTATAGTTGTTAAATAAAAAAGCCGAGAGTGATTTACTGTCGGCTTTTAAAATTCACTACCACTTACTCTGGTTGAATCTCAAGCAATGATTCATCAGGTGTGACAGTATCACCTTTAACTACATGTACTTGCACTACAATTCCAGTGGTTGAAGCTTGGATTTCATTCTCCATTTTCATGGCTTCAATGACTAAAACGCCATCACCAGCGGTGACTTTATCGCCAGCTTTTACTTTAACAGCAACAATAGTACCTGGCATTGATGTAGTCACATGACCAGCATGGGATGGGCGAGGGCGACCACTTTTGCCAACACCAGAAGTAGTTTTCTTTTTACCGCCATTATTGTTACCAATAGCATTACCACCCGAGACTTCAATTTCACTCAAAGTTTCAACCATGACCTCTTCAGCAATACCATCGATAGACACGTAGAATGGGCGCTTTTCCTCACCTGCATGACCGCTGCCAGTCAAGTTGATATGGAATGTTTCACCATGTAATGTGACTTTAAACTCGCTAGGCGCATAACGTGATGCTGAAGCATTCATTGATGCTTTATCAAGCAATACTTCTGGTTCTAGTGACCCTGTACTACGGGCTTGCAAGAAAGTTTTACCAATGTCTGGGAACATTGCAAACGTCAAGACGTCTTCTTCTGATTGCGCAAAACGCTCTGCATCACTAGTGAGTCTTGCCATTTCTGGTTCTAATAGATCTGCTGGGCGACAGGTAATAGGCACTGCATCACCGATTGCTAGTTTTTTCACTTCAGGATTCACTGCACTTGGCGCTTTTCCGTATTGCCCTAAGAAGTAATTTTTCACTTCATTGGTAATCGATTTGTAGCGCTGACCTGTCATCACATTTAATACGGCCTGTGTGCCGACAATTTGTGAAGTAGGGGTGACAAGAGGAATATAGCCTAAGTCTTTGCGCACTAATGGAATCTCAGCTAACACAGCATCCATGCGGTCTAGCGCGCCTTGCTCTTTAAGCTGATTGCTTAAGTTTGAAATCATGCCACCTGGCACTTGATTCAACAACACGCGAGTGTCAACGCCTGTGAATTCACTTTCAAACTGCCAATATTTTTTACGCACTTCACGGAAATACGCTGTGACTTCTTGTACCGCAGCAATATCTAAACCCGTATCAAATTCAGTACCTTGCAATGCAGCAATCATACTTTCAGTCGTTGGGTGGCTAGCACCTTCTGAAAATGCAGCGGTACAGGTATCTATCATCACTGCGCCATTTTCAATCGCACGCAACAAGTTCATGCTAGCTAAGCCGCTAGTAGCATGACTGTGTACGTGAATCGGCAAGCTGGTATTTGCATGTAAAGCTTTCACCAAATCTACTGTTGCTTGCGGGGTTAATAATCCCGCCATATCTTTAATAGCAATGGTATCGCTTCCCATGGCTTCAAGCTCTTTAGCAATGCCTACAAAGTGCGCGACATCATGCACAGGGCTGGTGGTGTAGCTAATCGTACCTTCAGCATGCTTACCGGCTTTTTTTACCGCTTCAATAGATACTTGCAAGTTGCGCGTATCATTCAAAGCATCAAATATACGGAATACATCAACCCCGTTATCAGCAGATTTTTGTACGAAAGCACGTACTACATCGTCAGAATAATGGCGGTAACCAAGCAAGTTTTGCCCGCGCAATAACATTTGAATGCGAGAGTTGGGTAATGCTTTACGTAGAGACTTCAAACGCTCCCATGGATCTTCTTTAAGGTAACGTACACAGGCATCAAAAGTCGCGCCGCCCCAAGCTTCTAGTGACCAAAAACCAATTGCATCTAACTTGCTACAGATTGGTAACATATCTTCAGTACGCATACGCGTGGCGATATGGCATTGATGACCATCGCGAAGGACTAGTTCGGTAACTTTTATTTTAGCTGCTGGTGTTTTTGACATAAAGTAACTCTTTAATTTTTATATTTAACTAATTGTTTTAATTCAAAATACTTAATTTAAAACTTCTTGATTTCATTGTTTGATTATACGCCTTCATGCGCTGCAATTGCCGCAGAAATGGCCGCTGCAATCACTGCAGGTGGGATTTCATTCGCATAATTGGTGAGTTCAGGATGAGATTCTACAAAACTAGTATTAAAATCAGCATTCCTAAAGTCTTTATGTTTTAAAATTTCTTGATAATAAGGAATCGTCGTTTTAACGCCATAGATCAACATATCATCCAAAGCGCGCCGACCACGTTCAATGACGCTATTCCAGTCTAGCGCCCACACCGTGAGTTTTGCACACATAGAATCGTAATAAGGTGGAATCTCATAACCCGTATAAATAGCCGCATCCATACGCACACCAGGGCCACCAGGGGCATAGTAACGGGTGATTTTACCAAAACTAGGCAAAAAGTCGTTTTTAGGATCTTCCGCATTAATTCGGAACTCCATTGCATAACCTCTAAATTCCACATCTTTTTGCTTATATTGAAGCGGTAAACCAAAAGCAATACGAATTTGCTCTTGTACGATATCAATACCAGTAATGGTTTCTGTCACAGTATGCTCAACTTGCAAGCGGGTATTCATTTCCATAAAGTAAAAAGTGTTGTCAGAATCTAACAAAAACTCCACCGTACCAGCATTTTCATAATCTACCGCTTTGGCTGCTTTAACTGCTAATCCACCAATATACTCACGCTGCGCTTGGCTAAGTTGTGG
>JACMNP010000030.1 GCA_014378495.1 Methylotenera sp.
CCACCTAGCCATAAGCACAATCCAACCACTGCAAATGTCAGTTGTCCTAAGGCTAACCATAGTACTGAATGTACTAAAAATGGTGCAACTAGACCAGAAACTACTGCGCCTAGCATTGTTTGCGTGAAAGACTGACAAGATGCCACAGTTCCTCGAATATTTGGAAACAAATCCATAACTAACAGAGTAAGGGTGGGTGCAATAAGTGACATGCCTAGCGTGTAAAAAAACAGAGGAATCACAGACCAAGGGATAGCGGGTGGAAAGAAAAGGTGATAAGTAACGTTCGCAATTGATGCGCCGATGAGCAGAAAGTAACCTATAAACATGAGTTTAGAAATGGCGATTTTGCCTGCTAGTCTATTGGCAGCTAACGCCCCTAAAAATATACCACCAACCGCTGGTATGAACTGCCATGCGAATTGGTCTGGCCCTAAGCCTAGATGTTTGGTAATAAAAACAGGCGCTGCTGCTACATAAAGAAATAATCCTGCAAAATTAAAAGCAATCGCGCCTGACTTCATTTGAAATATGGGTGAGCGAAATATCTGTTTATAACTGGATGCTAGAAACTGTGGATTGAAGAGCGTACGTTTTTCAATGGGTAAGGTTTCTGGTAATTTTTTGTAACAAAACCATAGTAGTAGTGATGTATAAGCAAATAAGACCAAAAAAATAGTACGCCAATCATAAAGTTTTACTATCCATCCGCCGAGAATCGGTGCGATTGCTGGGGCGATAGAAAATATCATGGTGACTAGTGATAAAAGTCGCGCTGCAGGAATATCAGAGTAAACGTCACGAATAATCGCTCTTCCTACCACAACGCCAGCACCGGCTGATAAGCCTTGCAGCATTCTAAAAGCCCATAAATACTCTACACTGTGCGCGGCGGCACAACCTAGTGTGGCGACAGCAAATACAGCCAATGACATCAAAATAATATTACGTCTGCCGAAAGCATCTGAAAGTGAACCGTGCCATAAAATCATTATGGCAAACGAAAACATATAACCTGTTAATGTTTGCTGTACTTGTATTAGGCTTGCGCCTAAAGAGGTTTCTATGTTTGGAAAGGCTGGGAGGTAAGTATCTACTGAGAATGGGCCTAACATGGCCAGCCCGGCTAACATTAAAGCAAGCATGTTGCTAGAAGGAAGTGCAACAACACCAGAATTGGTAAGCGGTATTTTTACTGGATTAGTTGACATTGATTGACTGCCTTTTTATTATTGGGATTGCTGATTCACGACTAAATCAAGTGTCCCAGTTTTAATTGCTTAGTTTTTAAGTATTTATGATTCATTTCATTTGGACTAATTTTTAATGGTACAAGGCTTTTAACCAAAATACCTGCATCTTTGAGCGCGTTCTTTTTATCTGGATTGTTGCTCATTAACTTGATTGAAGCTATTTTTAAATCGAGGAGAATCTCCGCTGCGGCTTCAAATTTACGTTTATCAATAGGAAGTCCGAGCGCAATATTCGCTTCTACGGTATCCAAGCCTCCATCTTGCAGCGCGTAAGCACGAATTTTGTTTGTTAAGCCAATGCCCCTGCCTTCATGGTCGCGCAGATAAATGATAACGCCAGTACCTTCTGCTGTGATTTTTTGTTGTGCAAGTATTAACTGCTCACCACAATCGCAACGTTTTGAAGAAAAAATATCCCCAGTCAAGCATTCAGAATGTACGCGTGTGAGTACATTCTCTTTTGCACTCACATCACCCATTACTAGCGCTACATGCTCTACTGAGGTTTTAAGGTCTTGATATACATGGATTAAATAATCTCCGAATGCTGTTGGTAGCTGGGAGGTAGAGACTCTAATTATATTACTCATTCATTATCTTTAATTTAACGGACTTTTATTTTGCCGTGGGTATCAGCTTGGATTTTAAGCAGTTCTAGCAATAATTATATGCTCCCTTAACAATGGTGTCTTCAACATGTTGAGAGAGAATAGGGCGTTAATGCGAAAAGCCTGCTTATATGATCAACTTGAAACTATTCTGCACGCCGCAAGAACTCTCAGCAAAAGCGACAATCTGAATAATATGTAAGGATTGCGATTTGTTGCCGACATATAAACAAGAAGTCAGTGGTTTAATTTTAGAGATGGAGGATATATGAAAGCAATAGCGCCAATCAGTAATGAGCATTTAGAAAGTGTATTAACCGCTAGGCGTACTTTTCTTAGGGTTGGGGTAACAGCTTTAGTACTGAACTCAGTATTAGGTAAAGCTATGGCTACAACGCTTAGCACCGACAAGATAATAAATACTAAGAAAAATCAGAGTGTTTTGATAGAGAAATTTTCAGCAACTGGAAAAAGTGAGGGAATGATGCAGATACCTAAAGTAATTAAAACCGATGCCGAATGGCATAAACAATTGCCTTATGAGTCATACCAAGTGGCAAGGCAAGCTGGCACAGAAGCACCATTTACAGGCAAATATTGGAATAATCATGCCAATGGCGTTTATCGTTGTATTTGTTGTGATACGCCATTATTTGATGCTAAAACCAAATTTGAATCTGGTACAGGCTGGCCCAGCTTTTGGCAGCCGATTGCTGTTCAAAACGTAACTAAAAGTGCTGATAACAGTTTGGGTTTGCAACGGGATGAAATTACTTGCAGCGTCTGCGATGCGCACTTAGGGCATGTATTTAATGATGGCCCCAAGCCAACAGGCTTACGCTACTGCATGAATTCAGTATCGCTAAAATTTGTGCCTCATGCTTAATCAAGCAGTTTAATTGAGCATCTCGGCAAGCCAAATTAACCATATTTAAGAGGAGAAGGCCGTGTTATTTTTGAAAATAAAATTTTTTCTAAAAGCCCGTTCACCGAGCCAATATATATTTACACTAATATTGGGTGCGGCATGCTTTGCTTGGCAACCTTTAATTAGTGCCGCTGAAGTTGCTACGGTGATTGCCCCACCTACGCTCGACTCTCCTAAAGCACCCATCAATAAGTTACAAAAAGCCACTATCGCTGGTGGTTGCTTTTGGGGAGTGCAAGGCGTATTTGAGCATGTAAAAGGTGTGCGTAAAGTGGTATCTGGTTACTCAGGCGGTGATAAATCAACTGCTGATTACGAGCAAGTGAGTACGGGCACTACAGGTCACGCGGAATCCGTACAAATAACTTTTGACCCAACTGAAGTTTCTTATGGAAAACTACTACAAATCTATTTTTCAGTAGCGCATGATCCAACAAAACTGAACAGGCAAGGTCCTGATACTGGCACTCAATATCGCTCTGCTATTTTTTATAATGATGAAGCTCAAAAAAATATCGCTCAAGCCTATATTGTGCAATTAAATAAATCACATGCATTCTCGCATGAGATTGTCACACGAGTTGACCCACTTAAAGCTTTTTACCCTGCTGAAGACTATCACCAAGATTTTTTAGTGCGTAACCCTACGCATCTTTATATATTGATGAATGACTTGCCGAAAATAGAAAATCTTAAACAAGCATTCCCTAATAATTATCTTTTGCAACCAGCAACGCTAAATGGTAATAAAACATCTTAAATTAAGGTCAAATCTAAGTATTTTTAAGCCCTATTTTTTTGGTAGCCCGCGGGTATTAGGCTATAATAATAACTTAATCTGAATTAAGAACTTTTTGTTGGGTATTCATTCTTAAATGCTGTGTTGGCAAGTTAACTATATTGTTCAACACATAATTTTTTGAGTTCTTGTCAACTTAACTTTTTAGATGCGTCAAGTAATTATAAGTAAGTAATTCAAAATTAGTGATACAAAATAAGAGCCCTTAGATGTCGTTGATAGTACAAAAAAGAGATGCAATAGTTAGGCCTTATAGCAAAAATCAGCTGTGTAATAGCAGTGTAATAAAAATAGTATAAAAAGCATTCTCATCAGTTAGATTATTTAATTGATATCCTTAGTAATTTAGTTTGGGGCTAGTAAGTGTTAGAAAATTACTTTCCGATATTATTGTTTATCCTCGTAGGCTTAGCGGTCGGCGTAGGGCCACTTATTTTAGGTAAGCTGGTTTCTCCTCATAAGCCAGATTCCGCAAAAAACTCTCCGTATGAATGCGGTTTTGAGGCATTTGAAGATGCTCGCATGAAGTTTGATGTGCGCTATTATTTAGTAGCTATTTTATTTATCTTGTTCGATTTGGAAATTGCATTTTTATTTCCATGGGCAGTAGTGCTTAAAGAAATTGGCTTATTCGGCTTTATCGCCATGATGATATTTTTAGGTGTTCTAGTCATAGGCTTCATTTATGAGTGGATGAAAGGTGCCTTGGAATGGGATTAAACCTTAAGGTAGGATTAACTCTGTTATGAGTATAGAAGGCGTTTTAGAAAAAGGCTTTGTTACTACCACGCTAGATACGGTGATTAATTACACTCGTACAGGTTCGTTGTGGCCGATGACTTTCGGTTTGGCATGCTGCGCAGTAGAAATGATGCATGCAGGCGCATCACGGTATGATTTAGACCGTTTTGGCATTGTGTTTCGTCCAAGCCCACGTCAATCTGATGTCATGATTGTCGCGGGTACTCTGGTGAATAAAATGGCGCCAGCGCTGCGTAAAGTATATGACCAGATGGCTGAGCCGCGTTGGGTAATCTCTATGGGTTCATGTGCTAATGGCGGTGGCTATTATCATTATTCTTATGCAGTAGTTCGCGGGTGTGATCGTATTGTGCCGGTGGATGTCTATGTGCCAGGTTGCCCACCAACAGCTGAAGCGCTGTTATATGGCATTATTCAGTTGCAGAATAAAATCAAACGTACTAACACTATTGCACGCTGATGCTAGCTAGACTTGAATAACAAAAACGCCATCACAAATTATTACGCCAATTACTACTGTAAATAAAACATCAAAAAAATGTCAGCTAAATTAGACCAACTACTCATCAGTTTGCAAGCGGTGCTAGGCACAAAAATCACCAAACAAACTGTTGAGTTTGGTGAGATTACTATTGAATGTGCTGCCCTAGATTATTTGGCAGTGTGCCAATTGCTTCGTGATGATGCAAGTTTAAAATTTGAACAGCTAATTGATTTATGTGGCGTAGATTATCAAGAGTACGGCGATAATAGCTTCGATGGCCTCAATCATTTTAGTGACTTACGTTATGCGGTCGTCTGTCACTTTTTGTCAGTTAGTTTAAATCACAGAGTCCGTTTACGCGTGTTTGCACGAGATGAAGATTTTCCAATTTTACCTACATTAGTAGATATATGGCCAGTAGCCAACTGGTTCGAGCGCGAAGCATTCGATCTTTATGGCCTGATGTTTGAAAACCACCCAGATTTACGTCGCTTGTTAACTGATTATGGTTTCGTTGGTCATCCGTTCCGTAAAGATTTCCCTATGATAGGCACTGTAGAGATGCGCTATGACCCCGAACAGCAGCGTGTGATATATCAGCCTGTTTCTATAGAAGAGCGAAATAACGTGCCAAGAATTATTCGAGATGATGGAGCGCATCATGGCTGAAATTAGAAATTACACCATGAACTTTGGCCCGCAGCATCCTGCAGCACACGGGGTATTGCGTTTAGTGTTAGAGTTGGATGGTGAAGTCATTCAGCGTGCTGACCCGCATATTGGTTTGCTACATCGCGGCACGGAAAAGTTGGCAGAAAACCGTACTTATTTGCAATCAATCCCTTATATGGATAGGTTGGATTACGTTTCCATGATGGCAAACGAGCATGCCTATGTGATGGCGATTGAAAAAATGATGGGCATTGAAGTGCCTATCCGCGCACAATACATCCGTGTGATGTTTGACGAGATTACCCGCGTACTTAACCACTTATTATGGCTAGGCGCACATGCGCTAGATGTTGGCGCGATGACTGTATTCTTATATGCTTTCCGCGAGCGTGAAGATTTGTTTGATTGCTATGAAGCCGTTTCAGGCGCGCGTATGCATGCGGCGTACTACAGGCCTGGTGGCGTGTATCGTGATTTGCCAGCACAAATGCCGCAGTATGAAGTGTCGCCGTTGCGTAATGCTAAAACAGTTAAAGAGCAAAATAAAAACCGCGAAGGTTCGTTATTAGATTTTATTGATGACTTCACGCAGCGCTTCCCTAAATATGTAGATGAATACGAAACATTACTAACCGATAATCGTATTTGGAAGCAACGTACTGTAGGTGTTGGCGTGGTTACGGCAGAGCGCGCATTAGCGCTAGGCATGACAGGCCCAATGTTACGTGGCTCAGGAATCGCCTGGGATTTACGTAAAACTCAGCCTTACGAAGTGTATGATAAGCTTGATTTTGATATTCCAGTCGGTGTAAACGGCGATTGTTACGACCGTTACTTAGTGCGTATGGAAGAGTTTAGACAATCAAACAATATCATTAAGCAATGTGTGAATTGGTTACGCAAAAATCCAGGTCCAGTGATTACTGGTGATAATAAAGTGGCTCCTCCAAACCGCGAAGGTATGAAAGAGAATATGGAAGATTTAATCCATCATTTCAAATTATTCACAGAAGGTTTTCATGTGCCAGCAGGTGAGGCTTACGCTGCGGTCGAGCATCCAAAAGGTGAGTTTGGTATTTACATGATC
>JACMNP010000031.1 GCA_014378495.1 Methylotenera sp.
TACATAGGCAAGGTTAGTCCATCCGGCAGTTAAGCATAGCCAAAAAATGCTCAACGGCAAATTAAAAATGCCTCGCCAATGCTTAAAAGAGACTATGCCAGCTAAAACTAGCACCGTTGAATAACTATAAAAACTCGCCGCTACTGCTGCAACTCCAGCATCCGCCATAATGCGGTACGGATACCAAACAACGCCCCAGCATACCGCAGCTAACAATAGACTACTGTTATTAAGCAATATGTTATTGGCTGTTGGTCTTGGCTCATTTACATGCATTTTATTCTCAACTCATCTCATTATTATTTATATAGCCTGCAACTTTTTTTGCGGCTTAAAATTACTGATACTAGGGCAGCTAGTTTACAATATTGCCTATGAATCCAAATTTAAATTTACTGCAACCTTACCCTTTTCAACGCTTGCGCGATTTATTTAAAGGCGTAACACCTAACCCAAGCTATTCTGTCATTAACCTATCGATTGGTGAGCCTAAACACGCCACACCACAGCTGATTAAAGACGCGCTGGTCGATAATTTAGCAGGCTTGGCTACTTACCCTACCACCTTGGGCAGTTTGGCGCTGCGTGAGGCGATTTCTAGTTGGATTTCGCGTCGTTACAATATTCCAGCATTAAATCCTGAAACGGCTATTTTGCCTGTCACAGGTACGCGGGAAGCTTTGTTTGCCTTTGCACAAGTCATTATTGATAGTACAAAATCAAAGCCAGTGATTATCTCACCCAATCCGTTTTATCAAATCTACGAAGGTGCAGCCTTTTTAGCGGGTGCCGAGCCTTATTTTTTAAATACCACGCCTGAGAATCACCATGCGATGGATTTTGAGAATGTGCCAGTTGAAGTGCTCAAACGGACACAATTAGCCTATGTTTGCAGCCCTGGCAACCCTTCTGGTAAGGTGATGACTTTAGCGCAATGGAAACCCATTTTTGAGCTCTCAGATAAATATGGCTTTGTCATCGCGGCAGATGAATGCTACTCAGAGATTTACTTTGATGAAGCAACACCGCCACTAGGCGCATTGCAGGCGGCACATCAACTAGGTAGAGATTATAAAAACTTAGTTATTTTCAGTTCACTTTCAAAACGCTCAAACGTGCCAGGCATGCGCTCAGGCTTTGTTGCAGGTGATGAAAAAATTATTGAGAAATTCACGCTGTACCGCACCTACCATGGCTGCGCGATGAACCCTGCCGTACAAGCCGCGAGCTTGGCCGCTTGGAATGATGAAGCGCATGTGATTGAAAACCGTAGATTGTATGCTGAGAAATTTAATACCGTCACGACTTTAATGAGCGGCGCATTAGGCGTTGAAATGCCTGATGCAGCATTTTACTTATGGGCTAAAACTAGCATTCCAGACACAGCGTTTGCCTTGAAGCTCTACCGAGATTTCAATGTAACTATCTTACCTGGCAGCTATTTAGCACGCGAAGCGCATGGGGTAAATCCAGGGCAAAACTTTGTACGTTTGGCATTGGTAGCAAGCTTGGAAGAGTGTATAGAGGCAGCAAATCGCATCAAAAATATGTAAAATTATGTTTGATAACTAAATGTAATAAATTACATTAATTAAATTTCTTAATTACTTGATTTTATGTATTTATTATTTAGTCTAACGGCCAAAGAACTAAGTGCTATTAACGCTATACCTATCATCACTAATGCAATGGGCCAACCTACCGTATTAGCAAAGTGTTTAGCCGTGTAGTAGCCAATGTAAATAAGCATAGACAACGTGCCGACCAATAACAAAGTTCTACTGCGCACATAGGTGCTCAAAAACACCATGAACGCAGAAAGCCCTAAGTAAATCAATTCAAATGGCGTGCTTTCAACCGCTTCAAACACAGACCACATGAGAATCATCGCCCCTACAAAATACCAAAATGGTGCTATGGCCAAATGCCGTGATTGATTAAGTGCGTATGAAATACATAAAAGCGAGATACCAATCACCACGCCAATCAGTTTTTCATTCATATCCCAAACATCAAACAAATTGGCAAAGAAAATGCAGCCAAATAAAATTGCACTAAAAGCTAATACCGTGCGACCTTTTGCTATTAAAGTAGCACCCTGCTGAATCAGCATGTAAATTGCCATAAAAATTAAGCCGACTCGCGGATCCCCACCTGACGAATATTCCTGCAACATCACCAAAATACCGGTTGGTTGCAAAATTGCTGCCATTAAAAATAATGACGTGGCTGCGCGCTCGTATTTTTTATCTGTTAAGCAAATCACGCCCATGATAAATGCGATAAAGCCTGTACCTAGCGTAATAATTACACGTGCGGCAGAGCCAAAATCTGCCCAGTACATTGAAATGAAAACGCCAATGCCTGCAAAAACAAAAATCCCACCTATGTAACCAAATAGTTTGGATAAAATACCTGAGGATTGTTGTGCTAATTGCGCTTGACTATTTGTGAGGGCGCTGGCAATTTCATCCAGCGTGATATTGTGGCTCTTAGCCAGTAGCACAATGTCTTGCAAAGCATCTTCTTTCTGCAACATGACACCGCCCCTTATTTTTGGATAACCCAGCCGATAAATTTAACTTGGTTGTAGTAATAAGCCTGCTCAACGTCTGGTAATTTATAAGCGACACTACCCTTTTTAATGCGATAGTTATTACTACTATGTCCGCCGCCAAACAAGCCACCCATTAAGCCACCGCCACCATAATTTGGCCCTTCCAGCTTATATCCATCTGGCGAAATAATCGATTGATCTATCTCATAGCCTTTTTTTTCATCTACCAACGCCTCATTATCTTTCGCAGCATCTGCCGCTTTAGCCGCATCTACAGTAATTTCGCGCAAAGTATCCGTGTTTGCGTCATACGCCATCAGCACATTCAAATTATTACTTTTATTCTTATCATCATTTTTCTTTGCCTTCACAACTAAATGCTTATCTTTCACCCTGTAATCAAGCAAATAATCTGGCGAATTCTGATAATCGTATTTCATCACGGTAAAGAGCATTTCATACTTTGGCGGCGTAGCCATTGATTTTGGAATCACCGTTGCCACAAAGAAAAGCACTATCAAAAGTAGCGGTAAACTTAAACCAACCACTAACACCAAGTTTTCTTTTACGAATGCTTTTAAAGTCATATGCGCCCTTACTGATTAGTTTTTATCATGAATGAATTGGCTTATTTTGTTGAACACTATCTCATGCAGAGCAGCATCTAAGCAATCCAACTCCATAATATCATCCATACCACGCAACCAAGTTAGCTGTCTTTTTGCCAGCTGGCGTGTAGCAAAAATGCCTCTGTCACGCAATTCTACTAAATCATAATCGCCCGCTAGATGCTCCAAAGCCTGACGATAACCTACACAGCGCATTGAAGTTGAATCGGCTGTAAGTTCAGGATATTTAGCTTGTAACGCCTTAACCTCATCCACAAAACCTGCTTGTAACATTTGGTCGAAACGTAAAGCGATGCGCTCATGCAACACTTTACGGTCACTAGGCACTAGTGCGATTTTTAACAATTGGTAAGGCAAAGCTTCACTGGTTTGTTTAGCGTAAAGCGCTGTCATGCTCTCGCCAGTGATTTCAAATACCTCCAGCGCCCGTTGTATGCGCTGCATATCATTTGGCTGTAAGCGCGCCGCAGTATCAGCGTCAATCAATGCCAGCTTTTCATGCATAGCTGGCCAGCCAATCAAAGCGGCTCTTGCATCTAATCTATCACGGACTTCTTGATTCGCCTCTGGCAAGCCACTTAAACCGCCCTGTAAGGCTTTAAAATACAACATGGTACCGCCAACTAACAGCGGAATCTTGCCGCGCGCGGTAATGTCCGCCATCAATCGCAACGCATCACTTCTAAAATTCGCCGCAGAATAAGCGCTGGTCGGATCAATAATATCAATTAAATGATGTGGCGCTTTAGCTAACGTCTCAGCATCTGGCTTAGCCGTGCCGATATTCATATCGCGATAGACCAAAGCCGAATCTACGCTGATGATTTCAACGGGGAGCTTTGAAATCAGGTCAACGGCAGCGCTAGTCTTGCCACTAGCGGTTGGGCCCATTAAGAAAACAGCTGGTGGGAATGTTGATGATGTCATTTAGTGATTTAGTTTTATAGGGTGGGTCACTTGTGACCCAAGAATCGCAATGGTGAATGTGATGAATAACCGCGTGGGTAACAAGTTACCCACCCTACTTGCATCCAAAATACTTACTCATAATGCGTCCATAATCTAAGTACCTTTACGATTTTTTGATCTTCCAACACCTGGTACACTAAACGATGTTGAATGTTGATGCGCCGAGAATACGCGCCTGCTAAATCGCCGATGAGCTTTTCATAAGGCGGTGGATTTTGAAATGGGTTTTCTGAAACAATGTCCAATAACTGCGAAGCTTTATCTTTTAGCCCTGCAGATTTTAAGTTTTTTGCATCTTTAAGTGCAAATTTGGTGTAAAGCAGTTGGTATTGCGACACTACTTTACCATTCTAACTGCGTGGAAAGCTCGTTTACAGAGGTGTTTAAACCTTCGAGAATCGATTCACGCATATTGGGAATCGACACCAAAAATAAAGTTTCCTGAATCGCAGACCAATCCTCTTGCGAAACCAATACAGCATTGGCACGCTTGCCTGTAATCACCACAGGCTGATGCGAACTACTAGCCTCGTCAATTAAGCGATACAGATTCGTGCGGGCAGCGCTGGCAGATAATGTTTGCATGATTTTCAACCAAATTAAGGTATAGATATTGATGCGATAGTACGTGATAACGTACGTTAAATCAAGTTTATTTAGTTAAATTGTAGGGTGGGCCACTTGTGACCCACGTATAACTAAACTCGAAACATCGACCGCGTGGGCAACGAGTTGCCCACTCTACTTGCGGCGGCAACCAAACTCCCAAAGCCCGTCATTCCCGCGCAGGCGGGAATCCATTTTGATTTTATCTGTTGATAGCTAAGCAATAATTTGCTCATATAAATCAATCCAATGTTCATTAAAACCCTCAATCAACTTAACTTTCCAATCTCGATTCCATTTTTTAAGCTGTTTTTCTCGTACAATTGACTCGAGCATAGTTTGATATAACTCATAGTAAACAAGTGTGTGCACTTGATATTTTTCAGAAAAACTTAAGACTGAATCATTCTTGTGCTGCCAAATACGATTGGCTAGATCACTTGTTACACCAATATACAAAGTACCCCTCGGTTTATTCGAAAGTATGTAAATACATGGTTGCTTCATGAATAGTTCAAAATGGATTCCCGCCTGCGCGGGAATGACGGTATTTGAGAGTTTCAGTTAAGTTAAGCAATATTATTTACCCCGCATAAACATCTTATCCAAGTCGCTCATACTCACTTGAAACCA
>JACMNP010000164.1 GCA_014378495.1 Methylotenera sp.
CTCATTACCGTTATTTCCACTCAATGTGGTGATTTTCCCTGAAGGATTATTGCCTCTCAGGATTTTTGAAGCACGTTATTTAGATATGGTACGCGCGTGCTTACGCAACAAAACAAACTTTGGCGTCGTTGCTGTATATGCGGAGAGTAATCCTAAAAACTCGCTCAAGTATGATGATTCACTAGAGCAAAAGTCTGTACTGCCATTTGCTAGTGTTGGCACCTCTTTTACGATTTTAGATGCCGATGTGACAGAGCCAGGCTTGATTAATGTACATTGTCTTGGTAAACAAAGGTTCAGTGTTAAGTCTGCCAGTCAACAAAAAGACGGGCTGTGGATAGGGGAGGTGGATGACATTGCGAACGATGGCAATATGCCGATTCCAGATGACTTACAAACCACAAAAATACATCTTCAAAAACTGATTGAAGCTATTGCTAGTCAAGATATAAAAGAACTGGATATGCCAATTGGTAAACCTTATAAGCTTGATGACTGCGCATGGGTTGCAAACCGCTGGTGTGAAATCATCAATATGCCGCTCATTCAAAAACAAAGAATGTTAGAGTTAGATAGCCCACTAGTCAGGCTAGAGCTTATTCAAGACATATTAGCGATAGAGTTTTCTGAAAAATAGAGGCTGTCATAGCGCTGTAGTAGAGAGTATGCATCCATAGACAATACTTATCGTTTGGCGCACACTGAGTTCATGATTACGATTTTTTTAAACTAAAGTTTGATTTAAGTCTTCATTTAAATATTTCATTAAAACGCACTCACTTTGAGGGTTTCACAAGATGTTATCAATGTACGAAATTGCTATTCCATCGCTAAAACGCATGCTTACTAACCTTTCATCTATCCTCAAAAAAGGTGAGGCGCACGCGGATGCTAAGAAAATTGACCACAGCGTGTTTCTCAATGCGCGCCTAGCGCCAGACATGTATCCACTTACACGCCAAATTCAAATTGCTACAGATATGAGCAAAGGTGGTGTAGCGCGTTTAGCTGGCGTTGACATTCCTAAGTATGTGGATAATGAAGCCACTTTTGCTGACTTACAGGCACGCATCAGCAAAACACTCGCTTTTATAGATACGATTAAACCTGAGCAACTAACAGGCTCAGAAGCTCGCGATATTGTGATTTCCGTACGCGGCACAAGCTTAGAATTTAAAGGCAAAGCCTACCTACTCAATTGGGTGAATCCGAACGTGTATTTTCATGTGACTACGGCTTATAATATTTTACGTCACAATGGCGTTGAGCTTGGCAAGCCGGACTATCTTGGCCCTAGAGATTAACGTGTATTGTTAGGGCATATTAAGATGATGTTCTGCATTTAATAAGTACGCTTTAACGATCCATGCGAATAGGATTAAATTTGAAATACCTGATTGCAATCTTAGTAATAGCTGGCGCTGGAGGATGGTGGTTTTTTATCGCACCAGATGATTCATCTAACAACACGCTCACGCCAGCCCAAGCTTTGCTAATCAAAATAGGTGATAAATGCGCAGGAATCGCAGAAAACGCCATTGCTAATCAAACCCCGATTGTAGAGTTTCAAAAGTTAGAGTTACTTAGCAAACGCACCACAGTGCTCACAAACTGCATGCACGACAATGGCTATAATCCAAACCCGGCTTGGTTAAAATATGCCCAACCAATCGCTCAAGCCAGCGCCATTGAAGATAAAATTTCATACGATGAAGCACTGGCAAATTTTAGCCGTAGTGAAATGCAACTCTTTACCCCTAATAAATCACACCCCATTTACTGGGCTAAAACTAACTGATTCAAATCCAAGTTAAAGCCTAACTTTAAGTTAAGTACTTTTAAAACTTGTTAGTTTGATAAAACATTTACTTTGTAGGATTTCGCTGACTTATCGAAGCTAAACAATCAGAGTAGACTAAATCTCGTAAATCTAAATCATCAATCGAGGTAATTTATGGAATCGTCAATTCATACACTCAACAACCTATTCGCGCAACTCGGCTTACCTTCAGATGAAGCTTCAATCAAAACCTTCATTAAAACGCATAGTCATTTAGCAACCAGTGTTTTACTATCCGAAGCCTCATTTTGGACGCCCACGCAAGCAGCATTTTTACGTGAAGAAATTTTGAATGATGCGGATTGGGCAGAAGTTATTGACCAATTAAATACTAGCCTGCACGCGGTTTAAGGATCCCTAATGCGCAAATTCTTGACTGCCATAAGCTTAACCATAATAACTTTAGTCAGCACTGCAAACGCTGCAGAAATCAGCATACGTCCTGGATTATGGGAAATCACTACAACTTCAGACTTGCTACGCTTAGTGCCACATATTCCAGCAGATCAAATGCAAAGCATTAAAGACCTAGCCAATCAATACGGGGTTGAAATGCC
>JACMNP010000165.1 GCA_014378495.1 Methylotenera sp.
ACGTTTAATCCAACTTTCATCAGTGGTGAGTACGTTGTAATCTGGCGCTATTAAATGTACTTCATGTCCTAAACCCTGCATTTGCTGTACAAAAGTTTTTATAGATGTTGATACGCCATTAACACGTGGGAAATATACATCGGAAATGAATAAAATTTTCATAGGTTTAGCATGTGGCCTTTTATATTAAATATTCATCAAGCTAATTACTTGATTGCAAATAGTTAAGCAGTTACTTGATTAAACAATAACTACGCTATATGACAATTTGATGAAGATTTCTATTACGCAGTAGCCCAACGTATTTAGCATCTCACTTTGTCATCAAAAAATCATCAAAATGTCATAGTCACATAACGGCATGATGCGAAATTGTGCATTATGCAATTATCAAAAATTCTCAAAAAGTATTATTGGTGGTTACCATGCTGCTTATATTCTGTAGATGCGAATGCATGGGGATTAGTGACACACTTATACTTTGCACAATCATTGCTGTGGGCCATGCCACTGCTAGACCCTCACATACAACGAGTCATTAAAAACTTTCCTGAATTAGTGATGGCTGGTGCATGCTTACCTGACCTTGCGATTGTCAGCCATCGTTATAGGCATACACACTTATGGGAAAATGCACATCAACTACTTTTGGCAGCACAATCAGATGAAGAGTTGGCTATAGCGATAGGTTATGCCAGTCATTTGTATATTGATGTCATTGCACATAATCATTTTGTTCCTGCACATGAAGCGATGTGGTTGGAAAATACGATGTTGACGCATATTGCCTCTGAATGGGCGATGGATGCTTACCTAGCACCACTGATGAATACATCACCACGGCGTTTACTTAGTCAGCACCGAGCGATAATTTCAACATTTATCTCTCCACAATTTAGGTGTTCCGAACATATTACTAGCGTTGCTTTGGGACGATTAGCATTTTGGGATGGCTTATTACGCTTTGTGAAATTGCCTAATGTAATTTATAGACTAGTAAATCTACTCGATAAACGCGTACACAAGAATTTTGTGTATTACATTGCGAAAACACAAACTGCCATAGCCGATATAGGGTCAGTTTTAGGTGGCAATAAGCCCGTGTTCGAGCCTGAGTTAAAACATTTTAATGCGCAGGAATTGATGATTTGGCGACAACAATGTTTAAACCATTTAAATGTTCAACATCCATTGCCAATTCAGTATTTTGATAAAACGATTGAAGTACTTTAGCAATCTAATTAAAGTACTCTTGCTTCAAATAACTCTTTGAGACCGTAATTGTTAAGCTAAGACCGTGAGATTAAATTACTAAAAATGATAATGCAGCAATCGCAGCACCAATTAAAGCGCCTGCCAATACGTCACTAGGATAATGTAGCCCTAGTACAACCCGTGATAAAGCAACCATGACGATAAATGGAATCACAATCATTGATAATTGCGGATAATAGCTTAATGCTACGACTCCGAATACAACAGCATGCAAAGTATGACCTGACGGAAAACTAAATTTATCTAGTGGCGTGCCAGTTAACCATATATCCTGACGCACTTCATAAGGTCGTGGTCGCAAGGTTTTACCTTTTAACCATTTATAAAGTAGTGTTCCGATTAAGCCAGCAACCGCCATATGCAACACTGAAACCAACCCTTCTGCACCTTTAATCAAAAGTATGCCTGCCATCAAACCGTACCAGAAGACACCATCGCCAAGACGGCTAGCCACTCTAAAACAATCACGTATTAGCCTGTATTGGCTAGTATGATTCACTGCCACACAAACATTACTATCAAACTGATGCATGCGATTGAGGTATAAACGCATTTTGTATGTCATCACAAGCTCCTATTTAGTTAAATAAGAAGGCTAGCTTGTCATTGCAATATGAATGATTGATGACTATATAGTGAAAATTTAGTGACCCGATATTTTAAAAAGACCCTTTTAACTTTAAGAGTTAGCTTGTGACTTGCGTGACTACGGCAGCAATTTTCTCAGCCAAGGTTTGTACCTGTAATTTATTTTCACCTTCGACCATAACGCGGATTTTAGGCTCCGTGCCAGAGGCTCTTAACAATACTCTCCCACGACCTGCAAGTGCCAACTCAGCACTTTTTACCGATGCCTGAATTTCATCGTGATGCTCTAAATCAATTTTCTTCGCAATTTTCACGTTAATTAATACTTGTGGGTAGAGCATTAGATCTGCCCTAAATTGTGCTAAAGTTTTTTTGCTCTGCAGCACCGCTTGTAATACCTGCAAAGCAGCAATGATGCCATCTCCGCTGCTGTGTTTATCTAGCGTCAAAATATGACCAGAGTTCTCACCACCTAATTGCCAGTTATTTTGATTGAGTAACTCTAGTACATATCGATCACCAACATTTGCGCGTGCAAAGGGAACATTCATTGCAGCTAATTTATGTTCTAACGCTAAATTAGTCATTAACGTACCTGCAATGCCGCCCTGCAACAGACCATTTGCTTGACGGTCTACAGCAATAATATAAAGTAGCTGATCCCCATCAAGTAACTGCCCAGCACTATCAACCATCATCAAACGGTCGCCATCACCATCGAATGCAATGCCTAAATCAGCTTGATGCGCGATTACTGCGCGTTGTAATGCCTGAGGATGCGTAGAACCCACTTGATCGTTGATATTGATGCCATTGGGTTGATTACCAATCACAATGATTTCAGCACCTAACTCATGGAACACTGGTGGTGCAACGTGATAGGTCGCTCCATGTGCACAATCGAGCACTATTTTTAAACCGCGTAAATCTAAAGTATTCGGAAATGTACTTTTACAAAACTCGACATATCTACCAGCCGCATCTTTAACGCGGCTCACTTTACCTAGGCTGGCGGACTCCATCACCTGCATGGGTTTATCAAGCTCTGCTTCAATAGCATACTCAATATCGTCAGGTAATTTAGTCCCAAGGCTAGAAAAAAACTTGATGCCATTATCGTAAAAAGGATTATGAGACGCAGAAATCACAATACCTGCCTGCGCGCGTAAAGCACGTGTCAAATATGCCACTGCTGGCGTTGGCATTGGGCCAGTCATTAATACGTCCACCCCGGCAGCAGATAAGCCAGCCTCAAGCGCAGATTCCAGCATGTAGCCTGAGATACGCGTATCTTTACCAATTAAAACAGCAGGGTGTGCGCCTTTAGCTAAATTACTTTCAATACTAGTGAGCACGCGACCTGCCGCATAGCCTAAACGCATGACAAAATCCGGCGTAATGGGCGCATCTCCTACTTTGCCGCGAATACCATCCGTACCGAAATACTTTTTGGCCATGCCTCAACTCCCCTGATTTACTACTTTTATTTTATGTATGATTATATTGTCGCAGATGTAACTGCAACCACCACTTTAAGCGCATCTACTGTCGCTTGTACGTCGTGTACTCGTATTATTTTAGCGCCTTTCATTGCCGATAATACAGAAGCAGCAATGCCTGCATGCAAGCGTTGCTGTTCATCTCCACCTACGATTGCGCCTAAAATAGCTTTGCGTGAAAGCCCTACTAGTAATGGCTGACCAATTTCAACCAACTTATCTAGCTGTTGAATAAGTGCAATATTATGCACAGTACGTTTGCCAAAACCAAAACCTGGGTCGAGCAAAATACGGTTATGATTGATGCCATGCGCTAATGTCATATTCAGTCTATCAATTAAAAACTGTTTGACCTCTTCAACTACATCCAAATAAATAGGATCAAGCTGCATAGTTTGCGGAGTACCTTGCATATGCATTAAGCACACTCCAGCATTACTGTTAGCTACAACTTCTAGTGCGCCATGTTCTTGCAAAGCGCGCACATCATTCACGATATCAGCCCCTGCTACAATCGCAGCACGCATGACTTCTGGTTTATACGTATCAATAGAAAGTGGGATGTTTACTATTTTTCTCAATGCTTCAATCACTGGAATAACGCGATCCAATTCTTCATTTACATGCACTGGGGTTGCGCCTGGTCGGGTAGATTCACCACCAATGTCTAATATATCCGCACCTTCTGTGATTAACTTTAATGAATGCTCGACGGCTAGTTTAGTAGAAGAAAACTTACCTCCATCAGAAAAAGAATCCGGTGTTATATTCACAATGCCCATGATATGTGGGCGATTAAGATTAAGTTGATAGTTACCGCAAATAAATTCCATACATGATTATACTCAATAAAAGTGCATCGAGAATTGCAGTTAGATGAGAACACAACCATCAAGAAATAGCTGATAAAAAAAGGGCTAGAAATCTAGCCCTTTTTAACAAGCAACACTATTACAATCAGCTCTCTAAGTTTTAGCCGTAGGTTGTGGAACTGGTGTTAACCCTGGACCAGTAGACCCAGTATCACGTGGTGGATTCGCTTTGCCTTGCGTAGGCTTAGGTGGGCGTACCGCAATACCAGCCATGATGTCATTGATTTGGTCTGCATCAATCGTTTCAAATTCCATGAGCGCAGCCATCATTGCTTCTACTTTGTCGCGATTATCTTCCAACAGTTTACGGGCAATACCATATTGCTCATCTAATATTCTACGAATCTCCGCATCGACTTTTTGTTGTGTAGCTTCAGAAACAGTCTTAGAACTCATATTACCAAAGAATGAATCCTGCTCACTACCGGTATAAACCATCGTGCCTAAAGCGTCAGACATACCATAACGTGTCACCATATCACGTGCTAGCTTGGTTGCACGTTCAAAATCGTTTGAAGCACCTGTTGACATTTGATGCATGAATATTTCTTCAGCAATACGACCACCAAAAAGAATCGAAATCTCTTCAAGCATCTTATCTTTGTAGTTACTGATACGATCAAATTCTGGCAACTGCCAAGTTAGACCTAATGCCCAACCACGTGGCATGATTGTTACTTTATGCACTGGATCAGCTTTTGGTAGCAACTTAGCAACCACAGCATGACCTGACTCATGATAAGCCGTATTGCGACGCTCATCTTCACGCATCACCATAGATTTACGTTCAGGACCCATATAGATTTTGTCTTTAGCATCTTCAAAGTCCTGCATGTCTACTGTGCGTTTATTACGGCGCGCAGCAAATAACGCAGCTTCATTCACTAAGTTAGCTAAATCAGCACCTGAAAAACCAGGTGTACCACGGGCTAAGATATCCGCTTTTACATCTGCATCAATAGGCACTTTACGCATATGCACCATTAAAATTTGTTCACGACCTTTAATATCAGGTAATGACACCATGACTTGACGGTCAAAACGACCAGGACGCAACAAGGCTTTATCTAAGACGTCGGCTCTATTAGTAGCAGCAATCACAATCACACCAGAACTACCTTCAAAGCCATCCATCTCAACTAGCAATTGATTCAGCGTTTGCTCACGCTCATCGTTACCACCGCCAGTACCAGATCCTCGGCTACGCCCTACTGCATCGATTTCATCGATGAAAATGATACAAGGTGAGCTTTTCTTAGCCTGCTCAAACATATCTCGTACGCGTGATGCACCAACACCAACGAACATCTCTACAAAGTCAGAACCTGAAATTGTAAAAAATGGTACTTTAGCCTCACCAGCAATTGCACGTGCTAGTAATGTTTTACCAGTTCCTGGAGGGCCTACCATCAACACGCCACGTGGAATACGTCCACCTAATTTCTGGAATTTAGTAGGATCACGAAGAAACTCAACGATTTCAGTGACTTCTTCTTTAGCTTCATCACAACCCGCAACGTCAGCAAAGGTTGTTTGGTTATTACCTTCATCTAGTTGGCGCGCTTTGCTTTTACCAAATGAGAATGGACCACCACCTTTGCCGCCGCCTTGCATTTGGCGCATAAAGAATATCCACACGCCCACCAATAAAATCATTGGGAACCATGAAACAAAAATACTCATTAGTAATGACTGCTCTTCTTCTGGTTTAGCTTCTACGATTACATTATTTTTAAGCAAATCAGACACTAACCAAGGGTCAGTCGGTGCAAAAGAGTTGAATTTTTTACCATCATTGGTCGTACCATGTAATACACGGCCATCGATTTGCACTTTGGCAATGCGACCATCTTTTACCTCTTGAATAAATTGTGAGTACACAATTTGGTTGTCAGCGCTATTCTTTACGCCAGACAAATTAAATATCGCCAATAACACCATGGCTATGGCCAACCAAATGGCAATATTCTTAAATATATTGTTCAAAATTTTGTTCCTTTTTCAAAAGGGGAAATCAAAAAAATCTGTGAATCTAAAGCTCGACTCTTTCTAATTTCAACCGCTATCTAGGTTTTTACTATCTATATAATAATGACTTAAATACTATATTACGCTTTTTACAATTTAAAACTTAAACGCTATCCAATAATTACTAAAAATATTATGACTATCAATAATTTTAAACTAACTATCTTTACGACCCATGCCTAACAAGTACACCTCATTACTTCTACCGCGTGAGGCTTTTGGTTTTCGCGTCACTACTTTATCAAACATACTGCGCATGTTTTTCAATATTTCATCAAAACCTTCACCGATAAAGACCTTGACCAAAAAATTACCGCTTGGTTTCAGCCATTCTTTAGTAAACTCTAAAGCTAGTTCGGTTAAGTACGCGGCACCGGCTTGGTCTACAATAGTAATACCTGAGATATTGGGTGCCATATCTGCAATTACAAGGTCAACTTTTTTATTATTTAACTTTTCTTCTAACAATTTTAATACTGACTCTTCACGAAAATCGCCCTGAATAAACTCAACGCCGTTAATAGGGTCCATTTCAAGCAAATCTAATGCAATCACCCGACCTTGCCCCTTTAAACGCTGTACAACAACTTGTGACCAACTGCCTGGTGTTGCGCCTAAATCTACAATCACCATGCCAGGCTTAATCAGTTTATCTTTATCATCAATCTCTGTGAGCTTGTAAGCCGCCCGTGCTCTGTAACCTTCTTTTTGTGCACGTTTCACAAATTCATCATTGATATGTTCATGCATCCAAGCTTTGCTGGAAGGTTTTAGTTTCATCTGTTAAACTGCTCGCCTATATAAATCAATAAGATACTACCTGTGAATTCAAAACAAATTAGCTACTTACGTGGCCTTGCACATGCCTTAAATCCTGTCGTCATGATTAGTAACAAAGGCTTATCAGAGAATGTTTTGAAAGAAATTAACATCTGCCTAGATGCCCATGAGCTGATTAAAATTAAAGTGATGATCGATGATAAAGCACTGCGCACTCAAATGTTAACTGATATTTGTGAGCAAACCAGTGCGATTGCGGTTCATCATATTGGGAAACAATTAGTAGTCTACCGTCAATCAACTAAACCAAAAATTGTGGTGCCTCAGAAATAATTCCTGCTAGCTAGCACTATTAAATTAAGCATAAAATTAGTGGCTATAAAATTCTGGGCTTTATATATAGCCATCTAAATTTATTGTCTAGCCTTTAATACCACGACAAATCCTAGCAAGCATTGTGCGACATAAGCAATGCTTGCCACACCGTGCCAAGTATTAAACCGATTAGCAAATACGCTATGCATGACATCACTAGGTAAAGCGGCAGCCTTTAATTGTGCCATTAAAGGCTGAATACCAAAGTGGCCTGCCAATACCAGCAATAACATGACGAAAACTGCCCAAAAATAACCTTGTTTCAAGGCTAATGTGCCGTAGCCGAATAATCGGTGTATAAGTAGATAAAAGCCAGAAAATAGGCCCAAATAAGAAACATAATTAAAGAACTTACCGGCTAACTGCCCAGCAACTTGCCTGTCTTGCAATGTATCAAATAGCACGTAAGCCGCAGCGCCTGTTGCCCACAGAGCGCCCACCCATAAAGTAATTACAATCAAGCTTAATTTATCTGACCAATGATTCATTTTTGACTATTTAAAAAAGTTTAATTTAAAGATTTAAATATATTGAACATCTAAAATCTCATACTCTTTAACACCACCTGGTGCCATCACTTCAGCAATGTCGCCTTCTGACTTACCGATCAAACCACGTGAAATTGGTGAACTTACAGAAATTTTACCGTTTTTAATATCGGATTCATCGTCACCGACGATTTGATAAGTAATGATAGTACCGCTATCTAAATCTTCAATTCTTACTGTAGAGCCAAATACGCAGCGTCCGTCTGCATGTAACGTAGTTGGGTCAATAATCATGGCATTAGATAGCTTTGCCTCAACTTCGTTAATACGGCCTTCAATAAAACTTTGGCGCTCTTTAGCAGCTTCATATTCAGCATTTTCAGACAAATCACCCTGCGCACGTGCTTCAGCAATTGCCTGAATGATATACGGTCTATCGATACTACG
>JACMNP010000166.1 GCA_014378495.1 Methylotenera sp.
CACTTGGGTCTATGAGGCGATTCAAGAAGGGTTGGTTGACCCTACATTATTTATCCAGATTGGTATTCGTTCATCTGGTGTGCGTGAAGCACGTGAGTATGTGAATGAGCAAGGTGGCCGTATTTTTACCGCACGGGAGTTGCGTGGCAAAGATGGTGCCGCCTTAAATGATGTGATAGCTGAAGTGCGCGAGCGTATGGCGAAAGCAGGTAATCCGCCACTGTATTTAACCTTTGATATCGATGCGCTAGACCCAGCGTTTGCGCCAGGCACAGGCACGCCAGAAGTCGGCGGATTAACGACTGCGCAAGCGATGACACTGCTTGAAGCTTGGCATGATTTAAATTGGGTAGGCATGGATTGTAGCGAAGTTTCACCACCTTATGATCATGCAGAACTCACTTCTAACGCCGCTGCAACCCTAGTGTGGACTTGGCTTTGCGGGCGTGTGGCTGCTACAAAGCAAATCTAAAAGTAACTTTGCCTATTAAGAATTGAGTACATAGGAATTAACAATGTCTGCCGCTACTGAACTAAAACTCACACAAAATTCTTACTACGCCGCAAGCGCGAATGAGCAACCACAATACCCAACATTAAACGCTGATATTGAGGCGGATATTTGTGTGGTGGGTGGTGGATTTGCAGGGCTGTCGGCAGCGATTGAGCTGCGAGATCGTGGTTATTCTGTTGTAGTGCTAGAAGCAAAGCATATCGGTTGGGGTGCAAGTGGCCGCAATGGCGGGCAGATTATTGCAGGCTTGGCTTGTGAGCAAAGCGTGATTGAAAAAGCATTAGGCTTGGATGCAGCGAAAAAAGTATGGGGCATGACTTTAGAAGCTCTAGATTTAGTGCGCGAGCGAGTAAAGCGTTTTAATATTCAGTGTGATTCAAAAGATGGTTTTTTGGGAGTAGCCGTAAACCCAGCTAAAGGCGCTGCGCTGCGCGAGTGGTTTGATGGTATGGCAAAAAACTACAATTACGACACTGATGCTAAGTGGATTTCACCAAATGATATTCAACAATGGATAGATAGTCCACGCTATCACAGTGGCTATTATGATTGTCGTTCTGGGCATTTGCACCCGCTCAATTATTGTTTGGGTTTAGCAAAAGGGGCGGCAAGTTTAGGCGTTAAGATTTTCCAAAACTCGGCTGTGCAAGCAATGCAACAGGGGGAAGTGGTTAAATTAAACACGGAAACAGGCAGCGTGAAAGCGAGGTTTGTGGTGCTGGCAGGCAATATGTATTTGCCTGAAGTTTCACCAAAACTGGCACCAAGCTTGGCTAAACGCATCATGCCAGTTGGCACTTATATTATTGCCACTGAGCCGATTGATGCGAATGTTGCGGCAAAACTTATTCCTACGCAATCTGCAGTATGTGACACTAATTTCGTACTCGATTACTTTAGATTTGCAGCAGATCATCATTCAAAAGACCATCATTCAAACAAGCAACGCATGATTTACGGCGGACGTGTAAGTTACAGCGCCATGACGCCACCAAATTTAAGCGCAAGCATGCAAGCGCGTATGGCGGAGACTTTTCCGCAACTCGCCAATATTAAAGTTGAATACACATGGGGCGGTTTTGTGGATATCACCATGAATCGCGCGCCAGATTTTGGCCGTTTAGCGCCTAATGTGTATTATTTACAAGGCTTTTCAGGGCATGGGGTAGCGCTTACTGGTTTGGCAGGTAAGCTAGTTGCAGAAGCGATTGCAGGCCAAGCTGAGCGTTTAGATTTAATGGCACGTATTCCACACCATGATTTTCCAGGGGGTAAATTACTACGCACCCCAGCTTTGATATTGGGCATGGCGTGGTATCAATTAAGGGATGCGTTGGGATAATTCAATACTGCTTTTGAATTCGTCATTCCCGCGAAGGCGGGAATCCAAATTGATTTTTGAATTTTTTAAAATGGATTCCCGCCTTCGCGGGAATGACGTTAGAGAAGCTTGTTGGCTTAGTTAATTGAGGTGATAATTTCTTTGTTATACGCATAAAAAACCTCATTACGAACCCAACCAAGTGATTCATATAAGGCTTGCGCTTTCACATTATTTTTAGCTGTAGTTAAATCTAGGCGCTTAAATCCATTTTTAGCGGCATATTCATGTGCCGCCAGCATCAGTGCCTTGCCAGCGCCAGTTTTTCTTATACTTGAATCTACAAATAAATCATAAAGCACGCAAACGGGTGCGGCAATCACTGAGCAAAATGTTGGATAAAGTTGACAAAAGCCGATGATTTTTTGCGCACTATTAATCGCCAATAAAATAGTAGAATCCTGATTGTTTAATCGCTCAGCAATAAACGCTTTTGCTAACTCAATATCTGGTGCTTGTTCATAAAATTGGCGGTAAGCATCAAAAAGTTGTGCAACAGGTTCAAGGTCTTGAATTGTGGCTTCGCGGATAAGTACGTTTTGGTTGCTGGTCATTTATTTAACTTAATTTTTTACTAATGAAATATTGAATAATGCATCTCGAATGACTTTTGCCAGCACATTGCCATATTGGGTAATATTTTCAGTGGCAGCGTAGGCATAACCAATGATTAACCCTTTATCAGGGTTGTCACCCAAACTGTAGTACGATAAGGGATATACCCGCAAGCCTTGTTCGGCAGCCAATGCAGCAATGTGCACATCATCGCATTGTGCATCGAACTCAACGACTAGATGCAAGCCTGAATCTACGGGCGATAATCTTGCACCTACTTCTGCCACTGATGCTAATGAGGCTTGCAATAAGCGTCTTCTTTCTCCATAGGTTTGGCGTAATCGGCGAATATGGCTAGCAAAATGGCCTTCTTCAATAAAGTCTGCCAAGGCTGCTTGAATGACTACTTGCCCAGGCCGTTGCAGTTCGTATAAGCCACTTTTAAAGCTGGCTACTAACTGCGGTGGCACCACCATGTAACCCAGCCGAATGCCCGGATACATGACCTTTGAAAACGTACCTAGATACAACACACGTTCATGCTGGTCCATGCCTTGCAGAGACGAAATCGGCCGGCCTTCAAAGCGAAACTCACTGTCGTAATCATCTTCAATAATCCATGCGTTGCTGCTCTGCGCATAATCTAATAATAAGCGTCTGCGGCCATAACTCATGACCATGCCTTTGGGGTATTGATGCGAAGGGGTGGTGTAAATGAGTCGTGGTGTTTCTCGAAAATCCTTGATGTTCGGTGCCATGCCTTCGTTATCTACCGCGACGGGGTGCAGCTGTAAACCGTTCACTTCGAGCACGCGTCGCGCAGCCCAATAACAAGGATTCTCCACCCAAACTTTATCACCGTGGTCGGTTAACAAGCGTGCACATAAATCAATTGATTGTTGAGTGCCAGAGGTAATCAGCACTTGGTCTACCGTGAGGTTAACCGCGCGTGAGACGCGTAAATAATCGGCAATGGCGATTCGTAGAGGTAAGTAGCCGCCTGCATGGCTGGAATCTAGTAGTTCGGGCGCTGGCGCGCGCCATTGTCGATTAAGCAGTCGCCGCCATAATGCGGTGGGGAATCTTGAATAATCATCTGCACCTGGTGTAAACGGTTGTACTTCGTGGCTGTTTTTATCTGATGATTCTGTTGTATTGGCTAACCCCGCAGCGACCATGCCGCGCATGGATAAGCCACTATGAGATTCAGTCTTAGGGAGTGCTTGATTGCCACTGGTTGAGGCTGAATGAATCGTTGTGGCGGAAGTTACGTTTTTAGAGAAACCGTCTGAATGGTTATAAGCCACATAGGTGCCACTACCCGTTTTTGAGGCGACATAACCCTCATCCAATAATTGTTCAAAGGCTGCAAGTATGGTGTTGCGCGAGACTGTTAAATCCTCCGCCAGATTACGCGTAGAAGGTAAACGCGCGCCAGAAGGCAACACTCTGCTGGTAATCGCACGGCGAATCGCCTCGTACACACGCCTATGAGTGGGCATGCGCTCAGGAAAATCGCCTTGAGCAAGCTCAGATAATAGCCACTCTGAAAGTACTAGTTGTTTCATAGCTCTATGTTGATCTAAAATTAAGTGGCTCTATCTAAATAATCTAAATGGCTCTTGTTGCATAACCAATTTTAGGAATAGTATACTTAGCTATGAGGCAATGCAATTATTTGTGATGTCCGCATTATTAAGGGTAAGACATAGTGCATATTGAATATGACAACCCTGAAATTAACGTTAAAATCGATTTGTTAATGAATACAACACAAGCAAAACCTGTGCAAAAAAAGTCTGTAAATAGAAAGCCTATCGTGTTGCTTCCTGCTGATATCAAGCTAGTGGGCGAACACCCTTTTCATATGGCTGGGCAAAAATACATAATGGCCGTGGCTGAAGCCGCGGGTGCCTTACCTCTAATCATTCCTGCGCTTGCAGACCAAGTAGAGATTGATGAATTGCTGGCGATGGCAGATGGCATTTTGCTCACAGGTGCCGTATCGAATGTGCATCCGTCACATTTTGGTCAAGATGTACACAATCCAGCATTACCACTAGACCCTGCACGCGATGCACTTACCCTTAAATTGATTCAGGCCGCAGTAAAAACTGGCGTGCCGATATTAGCGATTTGCCGTGGATGCCAAGAAATCAACGTGGCTTTTGGCGGCAGCCTGCATCAGGCGGTGCATGAGGTTTCTGCCTATAAAGATCATAGAGAACCTAAAGAGCAACCAATTGCTGTTCAGTATGCGCCCACGCATTTAGTTAGTTTGGTGGCTAATGGCCAATTGGCAAATATCGTTGGCAGTGAAGAAATGATGGTCAACTCTTTACATGGCCAAGGGATCGATCGATTGGGTAAAGGATTAACTGCCGAAGCCTATGCGCCTGATGGTTTGGTTGAAGCGATTAGTGTGAATGATGCCGCCGCTTTTACGCTAGGCGTGCAGTGGCACCCAGAATGGAAAGTAATGGAAAATCCAGCCTATCTGGCTATTTTTAATGCATTTGGTGATGCTTGCCGCATAAGAGCGCGGGTGCGAGCAGAGCCAGAATAGTGACTACTTAAAATAGATAATAATTAAAATACATATTAAAAACAGTAATCATTAAAAAAATATAAACGCTCAATATTAATAACTAATAATAACAGCGTACAGGAGAGTAAAAATGACGGACCCTAAACACTTTGACCTTGCAGATATGGACCGCTGGTTAACGGATAACAATATTACCGAAATTGAATGTTTAGTCCCTGATTTGACAGGGGTAGCGCGCGGAAAAATCTTACCACGTGAAAAATTCTCTACCGAGCGTGCGATGCGTTTGCCTGAAGCCATTCTTGGTGTAACCGTGACAGGTGAGTCGCCTGAAGGCCATGCAGACTATGACCGCGTAATGGGTTTTACTGACAAAGACATGGTGTTGCTGCCAGACCCGACCACGCTGAGATTAGTGCCTTGGGCAGCTGACCCAACTGCGCAAGTGATTATGGATTGTGTAGGCCATGATGGTAAACCCATTGATTTTGCGCCACGTAACGTGTTGCGCCGCGTGGCTAATTTATATAAAGACCTAGGTTGGACGCCGATTGTAGCGCCAGAGTTAGAGTTTTATTTGATTGCCCGTAACCCTGACCCAGATTTGCCATTAACGCCACCAATCGGCCGCAGTGGCCGTAAAGAAACCAGCCGTCAGTTATACAGTATTGACGCGGTAAATGAATTTGACCCGTTATTTGAAGATATTTACGATTACTGTGAAGTCATGGGTTTAGAGCTAGATACGCTGATTCACGAGTTTGGCGCTGGGCAAATGGAGATTAACTTTTTGCATGATGAACCGATGATTTTGGCGGATAAAGCTTTCTTCTTTAAGCGGGTGTTGCGCGAAGCTGCCATGCGCCATGACATGTATGCAACGTTTATGGCAAAACCGATGCAACATGAGCCAGGCTCGGCCATGCACATTCACCAAAGTGTAATTGACAGTAAAACTGGTCATAACATTTTTAGTAAACCTGATGGCAGCGCATCGCCATTGTTCTTTCACTATATTGCAGGCTTACAAAAATATCTGCCAGCAGCTATGTCTTTATTAGCGCCCTATGTGAACTCTTATCGCCGCATCGTGCGCGATGGCGCAGCGCCAATTAATATTGAATGGGGCTACGATAACCGTACAGTGGGTATTCGGGTGCCAATTTCTGACCCTGCTGGGCGACGCATTGAAAACCGTGTGGTGGGTGCAGATGCAAATCCATATTTAGCCATGGCGGTTACGCTGGCCTGTGGTTATTTAGGAATTGTCGAAAAATTACAGCCAACTGCGGTGACGACTGGGAGTGCTTATGCCTCGGATTATCAATTGCCGCGTGGGCTTTCTGAAGCTTTACGCGAATTGGAAAATGCCAAAGCGTTGCACGAGGTATTAGGTAAAAATTTCGTAGATGTGTATTTAGCTGTAAAAGAAACAGAGCATGATGAGTTTATGCGTGTCATAAGCCCATGGGAGCGTGAGCATCTTTTGATGCATGTTTAAGCTAGCCTTAAACAAGTAATTGAGTTGAACACTGAGAATTGAGAACGACATGACTTTAAATACAGCAACGAGTAATACCAGCAATATACAAGCAATCGATTCAGCGCATTACATGCACCCTTTTACCGACCATAAAAGCTTGGCGGCCAAAGGTGCGCGCGTTATTACTAAAGCTGATGGTATTTATATTTGGGATTCACAAGGTGAAAAGATTCTAGATGCGATGTCAGGTTTATGGTGTGTGAATGTCGGGTATGGCCAAAAATCCTTAGTAGAGGCTGCCGCGACTCAGATGCAAGAGTTACCTTACTATAATAGTTTTTTTCAAACCACCAATGTGCCAGCAGTAAAACTGGCTGAGCGTATTGTGAAACTGGCTGGAGATAACTACAGCCATGTTTTTTTCAGTAGCTCAGGCTCAGAGTCTAATGACACTAACATTCGTATGGTGCGCCATTATTGGGCAACGCTAGGCCAGCCCGAGCGCAAGGTGATTATCAGCCGCAATAATGCTTATCATGGCTCAACCATGGCAGGCGCTTCGCTTGGTGGTATGGGTGGCATGCATGCGCAAGGTGGATTGCCGATTCCAGATATTGTCCATATAGAGCAGCCTTATCACTACGGGCTTGCGCCAACGGAAGATAAAGATGCTTTTGGCATTAGAGCGGCATCATGGCTGGAAGATAAAATTCTTGAAGTAGGCGCAGATAAAGTGGCGGCGTTTATCGGCGAGCCAGTGCAAGGCGCGGGCGGCGTCATTATTCCACCTAAAACTTATTGGCCGGAGATTCAAAGAATCTGTGATAAATATGGCATTTTACTGATTTGCGATGAAGTGATTTGCGGTTTCGGGCGTTTAGGCAAATGGTTCGGTTCACAACTATTAGGCTGCAAGCCCGATTTAATGACCTTTGCCAAAGGCGTGACTTCTGGCTACATTCCGCTTGGCGGTGTGGTGGTTGGTAAGCGCGTAGCAAAAGTGCTGATTGAGCAGGGCGGTGACTTTAACCATGGCTACACTTACTCAGGTCATCCAGTTGCGTGCGCCGTAGCCTTAGCAAATATTGATATTCTTGAAAAAGAAGGATTAGTAGACCGTGTACTGAATGAAACAGGGCCCTATTTAGCACAAAAATTTGCAGAGTTAGGTCATCATCCATTAGTGGGTGGTGCTGATACTTGTGGTTTAGTCGCCGCTTTTGCTTTAATGCAAGATAAGGAGCATCACATAGCCTTTGATGAGTCGCTAGAAGTAGGAATGATGTGCAGAAACCATTGCTTTGCGAATGGTTTAATCATGCGGGCTGTGGGGGACCGTATGATTATTGCGCCGCCATTGGTCATCACTAAAGTACAAATTGACGACATGATAGCGCTCATATTGAAGTGCTTAGATGCCACATTGAAAGAATTGCAATCACATGGGTTGATGGGTAACGAATTACTTAAGATGAATGCGGCTTAAGTAAGCTTTTAATTACTATTATTTGAAATTGTAATTAAAGATATTTGAGTTTTTAACATGATAGAATTATTTTAATTCTGTGTTGATTGTCTTGGTTTAACTCTTATGTAAGTAAGTCATTGCTTACTTATGATGCATAAGAGAACAGTAAGGTTTGTATTGTTTGGTTTGACCAGTAAATGATAGATTTTTAATGCATTACTTTTAGTGACTATTTAGGAGAAAATTTGATGAAATCGACCTTTAATAAACGTGTTCTGAGTGTGCTGGTTGGCTTGGCGGTAGGCGTGGGTGCTGTAGCGACAAGCTATGCAAAAGAAGAAGAAAAAGTGCTGAATATTTATAACTGGTCTGATTATATCGCCCCAGATACCCTTGCCAATTTTGAAAAAGAAACGGGCATCAAAGTACGTTACGATGTATTTGATTCTAATGAAATTTTACATGCTAAGTTGGTGGCTAGAAAAACGGGTTACGACATTGTAGTACCATCATCAAACTGGGCAAAAATTCAAATTGATGGAGGTTTATTTCAAAAATTAGATAGAAAGCAACTTACAAACTGGGGTAATTTAGACACAGGTATTCTCGCGCAAATGGCTAAGGTAGACCCAGGTAATGCTTACTTGGTTGATTGGATGTGGAGCTACAATACGGTGGGTATTAACGTTGATAAAGTGAAAAAAGCGTTAGGCACTACCCCTATGCCAGATAATGCTTGGGAGCTTGTCTTTAATCCTAAATATACGAATAAGTTAAAGTCTTGTGGTCTTACTTATCTTGATACTCCAGCGGATGTTTTTTCAGCGGCTTTACATTATTTAGGTAAGCCTGCTTACAGCACCAATGCGGCAGATTATAAAGTGGCATTCGATATGCTTAAAAAAGTGCGACCAGATATTAAGAAATTTAACTCTGGTGGCCAGATTGATGATTTAGCGAGTGGCAACGTCTGTGTTGCACTAGGCTGGGCGGGTGACTTTAACTTAGCACGCAAACGCTCAGTTGAGAACAAGCTATCACAGAACATCGTAGCGCTAGTGCCTAAAACGGGTGGCATTACCTTTATGGACACCATGGCGATTCCTGCTGATGCACCACATCCAGGTAATGCGCTTAAGTTTATGAATTATGTAATGCGTCCTAAAGTAGTTGCGGCTATCACTAATACCGTGACTTATGCTAACCCAAATAAGGCTGCGACACCTTTTGTAGATGCAGAAATCAGAAATAATAAATCAATTTTCTTATCAGATGCTGATATCGCAAACTTAGTCCCACCTGAAGCTGTAGACAACAATACGCGTCGCACCATGACACGTTTATTTACACGTTTTAAAACAGGGTTGTAACGATTAGAAAAACTAAAAACTAAACAACCAATAGCTTGCCAATTTAACGGTCTTATTTAACAAGACTTTATTCAAAAAGTCTTTAATTAAAAAGATTGATTAATAAAGTCATTTTAATAAAGCAGGCGATGGGTCGTTCGCAAATCATTAGTTGGGAAGCACTTATAAATAGGGGTATTTATGGCGACAGCACCGAAGGCTAATACGGTACGTGAAGACTTACTGCGCGTTGATGGACTAACCAAAATTTACGATGGTGCTGTAAAGGCCGTAGATAACGTTTCTTTAACTGTGGCGACGGGTGAGATTTTCGCATTACTAGGCGGCTCTGGTTGCGGTAAATC
>JACMNP010000167.1 GCA_014378495.1 Methylotenera sp.
AAAAGTGTGATGCGCGAAATTGATGATACAAAAAAGGCAGAAGAGGCGCGCTTGTTGCGTCTTGCAGAGGCAAAAGCTACTTAAATTCTTAAGTAACAAATTCTTCCAACCCGTCATTCTCGCGTAGGCGGGAATCCAATTTAAGATTTAAGAAATTTACAGTCAAAACAAAAAGCCAAAATGGATTCCCGCCTACGCGAGAATGACGGTGACGGTGCTAAAATACAACAATGTCTGATACTAAAGCCATATTTGACCCCAAACCAATCTTAAAGAATCTGCCTAACTTGCCTGGCGTGTACCGCATGATTAATGCCGCTGATGAGGTGATTTATGTAGGTAAAGCTAAAGACCTCAAAAAGCGCGTTTCCTCATATTTCAACAAAAATTTGCCTAGTCCACGCACGCGGATGATGGTGAGTAATATTTCCAAAATCGAAACCACTGTTACGCGCAGCGAAGCTGAAGCTTTGTTGCTTGAAAATAACATGATTAAAGGCTTAATGCCGCGTTACAACGTGTTGTTTCGAGATGATAAATCCTACCCATATATCACCTTAACGAATGATAAATTCTCCCGTTTGGCTTTTCATCGTGGTGCGCAACGGCAAGGTAATCAATACTTTGGGCCTTTCCCCAACTCAACGGCTGTACGTGAGAGTATTCAATTACTACAAAAAGTATTTAAGCTGCGAACCTGTGAAAACTCTGTGTTCACCAACCGTAGTCGCCCATGTTTACAACACCAAATTGAGCGCTGTACTGCGCCCTGCGTAGGCTTTATTTCAGAGGCTGACTACAACAATGATGTGAATCAAGCGGCGATGTTTTTGCAGGGTAAAACTAACGAGGTAATCGATGCGTTAGGTGAGCAAATGAATACGGCAGCGACAAACCAAGAGTATGAGATGGCAGTTGTCTTTAGAAACCGTATGCAGGCGCTGCGCCAAGTGCAAGCCAAGCAGTTTGTAAGTGACTTTAATGTATCAGATGCGGATGTTATTGCCTGTGCAGAATTGCAAGGCCAGCATTGTATTAACCTAGTGATGATACGTGGTGGTCGCCATTTAGGTGACAGAAGTTATATGCCTAAAAATACCGATGGTGAAACTTTAGAAAATAGTATGGAAGCTTTCTTAGCGCAGCATTATGTGGCGCAAAACACACCGCCATTGATAGTTACTGGTATTAAGATTGAAACAGCAGTGCTGGAAGAAGTATTAACTGAGCAAGCAGGGCGCAAAGTTAAGATCAACACTAATGCGATTGGTGACAAGCGCGTTTGGTTGAAAATGGCACAAACTAATGCTGAACTTGCACTTGGGCAGCGTGCTGCAACTTCCGCAAATCAAACGGCTAAGTTGGTTGCCTTGCGTGAAGCGTTGCGTTTACCCGAGACCACCGAGCGTATTGAATGTTTTGATATTAGCCATACTATGGGTGAGGCTACTGTAGGCAGCTGTGTGGTGTTTGATCGTGGTGACATGCAAAATAGTGAATATCGTCGCTATAACGTGACGGGTATTACGCCTGGCGATGATTATGCGGCCATGCGAGATGTGCTGACACGGCGTTATAAAAAAGTAGCAGCAGGCGAAGGTGTGCGACCAGATTTGGTATTTATTGATGGTGGCAAAGGTCAGCTTGGTATTGCCATTGAAGTGATGGCAGAAGTTGGCTTAGAGGATATTTTGTTAGTAGGTATTGCTAAAGGTGAGGAGCGCAGACCAGGTTTAGAAACCATGATTTTTTCTGATACGGGTGAGATGCTCAATTTAGAAAAAGATAATAAAGGTTTGCACTTGTTACAACAAATTCGTGATGAAGCGCATCGATTCGCCATCACAGGCCATAGAGCTAAGCGCGCTAAGGCGCGTATGCACTCCAGTTTAGAGGATATTGAAGGTATAGGTGCTAAACGCCGTAAAGCCTTACTAACCCGCTTTGGTGGCTTAGAGGGTGTAAAAAGTGCTAGTATTGATGAAATTGCTAACGTTGAAGGCATAAGCCATAATTTAGCTGAAAAAATATACGGAGAGCTGCATTGATAAACAATAGCGTTGAGTTTTTGGGAGTGTTGATTGAAAGTTAATATTCCTACCATGCTTACATGGTTACGCATTTTGCTTATTCCCGTATTTGTAAGCGCATTTTATTGGCCTGAAAACCTACACAAACTAAGCGCAATGCCATCGCATATGGTTAATATTTTTGCAACTATAGTATTTTCGATTGCAGCCGTTACTGATTGGCTAGATGGCTATTTAGCAAGACGTTGGCATCAAACCTCAGCGTTTGGTGCATTTTTAGACCCCGTGGCAGACAAGCTTATGGTTGCAGCAGCGCTTATCGTGCTAGTAGAGTTTGGTCGTGTAGGTGCAATTGTTTCCTTGATTATCATTGGGCGTGAAATAGCAGTGAGCGCCCTTCGTGAATGGATGGCAGGCGAAGGTCAAGCTAGTAGCGTTGGCGTTGCAATAATAGGCAAAGTAAAAACCGCAGTGCAAATGTTGGCGATTTTATTTTTGTTGTATTGGGATAATCTGGATTTGGGTAGCATGGGAATATTTAAAACCAGAGATATTGGACACGTTTTAATTGTAATTGCCGCATTTTTAACATTGGTATCAATGGCTTATTACCTTAAGTCTGCGTGGCCAAAATTAAAGGGAAAGTAAAACTGAAATAAATAAGCATTAAGTGTGTCGTTTAGTCTTGACGGTGTTCTGAAAACCGATATAATGGCGCCTGTCTTAACGACGCGGGAATAGCTCAGCTGGTAGAGCGATACCTTGCCAAGGTATAGGTCGCGAGTTCGAGTCTCGTTTCCCGCTCCAAATTTTTGATTAAATCAAATTTAGAATTTTTAGTAAATTATAAAAGTGATTTAATTGATACGGCATAAAACGGCGAAAGCAAAATGCTTTCGCCGTTTTAGTTTAAGCTTGTAATGCTAGGTTAGTTGCAATACTTAAAATATACTTGTAACTGAGTTTTTTAAGTTATTTAGTGGTTAACATCATATCAATGGCGCGATAGCAAAGCGGTTATGCCGCGGCCTGCAAAGCCGTTTAGCCCGGTTCGACTCCGGGTCGCGCCTCCAGTACCTAGTTTTACCCCATCCAAGCCAGTCCAATATATTTCTCCAAAGCTAGTAAATAAGCTCTATAGCTGTCCATACAAATATTTATCCGTCCTATTGCATCCAAAATAAAAAGGGGGTATAAATAGGGGTATATTAAATTAATCGAATTTACATACCCCCATATGCCACTTACTGACATTGCTGTTAGAAACGCTAAACCAACGGATAAAGCGCAAAAGCTTTCTGATGCTGGTGGGCTGTACTTAATGGTTCATCCAAACGGTTCTAAGTATTGGCGATTGAAATATCGTATCTTGGGCAAAGAGAAAGTCTTAGCTATTGGCATATACCCCCAAATAACACTGTCTGATGCAAGAGCCAGACGCGAGGAAGCTAAAAAGCTACTAGCGAATGGTCAAGACCCTAGTGAGGTAAAGCAAACCTTGAAAGCGGAGGCTAAGCTGGAAGCAGCTAACACATTCGAGGCTGTTGCTAGGGAGTGGCTCGGTAAGAAAGCTGCTAAGCAAGTCGATAAAACCAGAAACCGTAATCTCCGAATATTAGAGCTTAATATCTTCAAGCACATTGGCGATACCCCCATCAATAAAGTTACTTCCAAAGCTCTTTTGGCAGCACTCCATAAAATGGAGCAACGTGGGATTGGTGATAGCGCACATCGAGCTTTGCAGATATGTGGCGAAGTCTTTCGTTATGCTATCGCTACAGAACGCGCACAGGCCGATTTAAGCTTAGTTCTTAAGGGCGCACTAGCACCAGTAAAAGAAAAACATCATGCAAGCATTACAGACGCTAAAGGTGTTGCTGATTTGTTGCGTTCAATCCATGTTTATGAGGGTTCTTTCTTAACACAACAAGCACTCAAGTTAGCGCCATTGGTTTTTGTTCGCCCAGGCGAGTTGAGAAATGCCGAATGGTCTGAAATTGATTTAGAGGCGGGCGAGTGGAGAATCGCAGCGCATAAAATGAAAATGAAAGCTGTACACATTATTCCATTATCTAAACAAGCCATTGAAATATTCAAAGAAATAAAAGCGATGAATGGCAATGGTAAATATGTTTTCCCAGGCATTAGATCTACTGACAGACCCATGAGCGACAATACCGTAAATGCTGCTTTGAGACGCTTAGGATTTGAAAAGGGTGAAATGACTGG
>JACMNP010000168.1 GCA_014378495.1 Methylotenera sp.
ATGCAATGATTGCAAGTTTAAAACAACATGGCGTTAATATTGCCTATGTGACATTACATGTAGGTGCAGGTACTTTTCAACCTGTACGGGTAGAAAATATCGCAGAACATAAAATGCATAGTGAGCTGTATCATATATCGCAAGACACAGTTGATTTAATTGCACAAACTAAAGCACAAAGTAGCAAGGTGATTGCTATTGGCACCACCGCATTACGTGCTTTAGAAAGCGCAGCACAATATGGCGATTTAACTGCTGGCAATAATGAAACGAGTATATTTATTACGCCAGGTTATCAATTTAAAGTAGTGGACCGCTTATTCACCAACTTTCATTTACCAAAAAGTACGCTGCTCATGTTAGTGTCAGCATTTGCTGGTACTGATACTATTAAAAAAGCTTATGCACATGCGATTGCGCAACAATACCGTTTTTTCAGTTATGGGGATGCCATGTTGATAGAAAAACAGCGCATCGAATGACACATTAATAAAGAACGATGCTAAAGCCATTATTTAATATTTATTAAACAGTCGAAATTTTTAAGCAACGAAATTATTGAACAAACATAGTCAAAGTTTTGACTAACCAAAAATGTATTTTAAAGTAGCTCTAAATAAGAAAGATTAATCATGCGTATTTCAACGATGTTATTTTCATTCATTCTAAGCACGGCTGTACTGCCAGCATCTGCAGAAATATTGCCTGAAGCACAATTAGGGATAAAAATCCCTTTAGTAAAAAAGCCTAGTACTCGCCCTATTACTGTAGCGCATATTCCTGGCTTAAAACGTTACTACATAGCTGATGGCGGTTTGGCGCCTATGGGCGATGAAAATGAAGCGCCTATATCAAAGTCACTTATACATGCTTATGATGATGAAGGTAAATATGTGAATTCTTCAAGGCCAGGCTATGATAACCGTTCAATTTACTACAATCCAAACTCAGATAAATTAGAAACGATTACCTATAATGTTTCTAGCGATGTCGGTTTTGCGCCAAATACAGGTATTTTTTCTATCGACTTGACTGAATCTGGCGACCTAAAGGATACGTCAAGCGAAGTATTTGGTTTTAATCCTGCATTTGGCGATGCGGCAACGATACCTAGCTACAACTCAGAAACTAAGCTTTATTATGCCAAGCAAGAGCGTAGTAACAAAGTTTGGGTAGTAGACTTAAAGTTACGTGAAAAAATAAGCGAAATTGCCTTAGATTTTACAAAGGCTGGCGTAGCAACTGATGATGTAAGCGACCACTTTGTGGCTTACAGTGGCGTTAAAGGTGAAGAATTGATACTACTTGATGTAGATCATAAAGCTGTGTTGGTTTTTGATTTAAGCGGCAAATATGTAGGGAAAAGTGAGTTACCAAAAACGATGAAATTACGCTCGCAAAATCACTTTAATGGTACTGGCTATGCCAACAATATGCTTTTTGTATACCATGAGCCAGAAGGTGAGTTTGGTACTTACTACGGATTTAAGATATTAAAAGATAATTAATAAAACTATCAATATAAATAAAAAACCGCCCAAAAGGCGGTTTTTTTATTCAATTACTTAAGCTAGGTTGCTTAACGTAACTTACTCAATTTCACTTACCTAATATACCTGCTAATTTGCCTGAAAGCATACCAAAAACGGCACCAAATATAACTGAAAGTGCAACTATTAACGTCGGATTTGTTAAGTTCATGGCACCATAACTAGCTGCAGTATTGGTTGAAAGTGCGAAACCCGCTGTAGCTGCATAGCCATATACATTGGCAGGCACCACAGAAAGTAAATTGAACCCCGCCACAATGACCAACAAGAATACAGTGACTGCAATATAAACAGGTGCTGCAATCGCTGCAGGAAGCCCAACTGGATTATGTACTACCAGAGCCAATGCGATTCCTGCAATGACTGCACCATAAACCATACCTGCTATCGTTTTTTGTAAAGCCGCTGCATCACCGCCTGTATGAAAATAACTACCCCAAGCAATGAATCCAACCCAAACTAATACTGCACCTGCAAGCGGCCCTAAAGCCAAAAATGCCCATACCCCACCCAATACGGCAATGCTTATTGCTAACGCTAGTAATTTCGACATACTTAGTTCTCCTAATTATTATAATGAGTAGCAAGTTGATGCGAACAGCAGCGGTATATCCAGGGCATTTTATTGAACTATTTATGTATAACAAAGGTTAATTTGCCCTGAATTATATAAACGCTAGGGCAATACTGAATGATTTTCACAAAAATGTAAACTTTTTGTGCTACTTATTAGTGCAGCGGTCACTTAAATAGTGCATAAATTATCTGAGGATCAATTTTTGACTAAGATAATTAAGATTTGATTATGAATTTAGAGGCTAACTCTGATTAAAAAACCTAGTTATAGATATTTTTTGGTGCGCGGTCTAACGTTTTTGGTGCAAATTCAGCATAATTGGGTTGGTAATTCCATTGCCTGCGCCAAGCACCAAGTACTAAATTAGGATATTGTGGCTGACCTAAACTTCCATTATATCGACCTAACGCACGATACAAATCGCCATGCTCAATGTTTATGTAGTGCCTCAAAATAGTACAGCCATAGCGCAGATTAAGTCTTAAGTGAAATAAATTATGCTCTTTATTACCAATGCTACGCACCCAAAATGGCATCACTTGCATAAAGCCACGAGCACCAACTGATGATAACGCGTACTTTTTAAAACCACTTTCTACTTGAATTAAACCAAGCACCATTTGCGGATCTAGCCCAGCACGGGTTGCTTCATAATGCACGGTACGCAATAGATCCTCACGATACTGATCATCCGGGATACGCTTTTTTAAGCGCTGAGACATTTCATTCAACCATGCCTGACCTTCTTGCGGCGTGTCAAAAGTAAGCGTAGGTATGGCTTTATCGCTGATGCTACGCTGCATTAGCGCTTTAACACTGTTAGATAATGGCTCTTCAATTTGGGAGCCAGCATAACTTAAGCTAGCATTTAATAGTGTTGCTAGCGCTAGGCTGATAGCCAATAAATTGAGATAGAATATTTTAAGCACGAATAATATTTTGCACAAATTCAACTAAATTTACCAATGGCACTGACTGCGCATCTGCTGTAGTTCTGGCTTTATACTCCACCATGCCTTCAGCTAAACCACGCTCACCAATCACCAGACGATGCGGCACGCCCATTAAATCAGTTTCTGCAAACATTACACCTGGACGTTCACCTCGGTCATCAAGCAAAACATCAATTCCAACGGCCAGCAATTCATCATAAAGCGTATTTGCTGCTGATTTTACCGCCTCTGATTTATCATAACCAATGGGGCAAAGCGCAACTGTAAATGGCGCCATACTAGCCGGAAAAATAATGCCCCGCTCATCGTTACCTTGCTCAATGGCTGCTCCAACTATGCGTGAAACGCCAATACCATAACAGCCCATTTCCATCACTTGAGTTTGGCCACTTTCATCTAAATAGCTAGCATTCATCGCCTCAGAATATTTAGTACGTAACTGGAAAATATGCCCAACTTCAATACCGCGACAAAGTGATAAGATACCTTTACCATCTGGACTGGCATCACCCTCAACCACATTACGAATATCAGCGACCAAGCTTGGCTCAGGTAAGTCACGGCCAAAATTCACACCACTCAAATGATATTTTGGCTTGTTAGCGCCGCAAACAAAATCACTCATCGCAGCAACTGTTCTATCTGCAATAATTCTGACATGCGCACTAACACCCACTGGGCCAATAAAGCCTGGCGGGCATTTTAAATTTTCACGGACTTCTTCTTCTGTAGCAAACCTAAACTCTTTTAAACCATCGAGTTTGTTCACTTTAATTTCATTCATACGATGATCACCACGTATTAATAATAAATTAAATTGTGAGCTACCATCTTCTAAAGTGCCTATTAACGCCATTGCTTTAATAGTGCGGTCTAAACCAATATTTAATAGCTCCGCCACTTGTTCACACGAAGTTTGCTTCGGTGTTTCAACATCTTGCATGAGTTCGCCTGGTACCTTACGGGCTGCAGACGCTATCGCTTCAGCTAATTCCACATTGGCTGCGTAATCAGAAGTATCACAATAGGCTAAGCCATCTTCGCCTGAGTCAGCCAATACATGAAACTCATGAGAACCATCACCACCAATGGCACCTGTATCCGCTTTTACAGCACGAAACTTAAGGCCAAGTCGGGTAAAAACTTTACCATATGCTTGAAACATGGTTTCGTAGGTTTTTTCTAATGATGCAAAATTGCTATGAAATGAGTAAGCGTCTTTCATCATAAATTCACGCGCGCGCATCACACCAAAACGTGGGCGAATCTCATCGCGGAATTTAGTTTGAATTTGATAAAAATTAAGTGGCAATTGCTTATAACTACGGATTTCTTTACGTGCAATGTCAGTAATCACTTCTTCATGGGTAGGGCCAAAACAAAACTCGCGTTCATGCCTATCGGTAATTTTTAGCATTTGTGGGCCAAACACTGCCCAGCGGCCAGTTTCTTCCCACAACTCTTTAGGTTGCACGGCAGGCATCAATAACTCTAATGCACCCGCTTTATTCATTTCATCCCGCACAATCGCTTCAACTTTACGCAACACTCTTAGCCCAAGCGGCATCCAACTATAAAGCCCCGAGCCGAGCCGTTTAATCAACCCAGCGCGTACCATTAAAATATGGCTGGCTAATTCAGCATCGTTAGGAGCTTCTTTTTGAGTATTAAAGAAAAATTGTGAGGCGCGCATGATGTGTTCAAATTTGTGCAAAAATCAAAGAGCGAATTTTACATATAATCAGTCATTTAGTCAGCAATAGTTATACAAAGTCGTGATGTATAAATGCTTTAATGCTTATTAATAACTGATGTATAAAAGTCTATTCAGTAGAATGAGACACTTGAGCAGTGCCTTGGTTTGCATGATTAAGGGGGCTTTCCGGAGGAATATAACCTGACTTCCACAATGCAAATGGCACTATCGTGGCTGGGGTACCATTGTCAAAAAACCAACTATCTACCGCGTATCGATTACCTGTAGCAATTTCATGTATCACCGCAGTAGTATGCGGCCAACCAGTAAAAAAGAAATTGCGAGTGCGCAAATCTTCAATCTCATGCAATTTAATTAAGCCGTAGCGGCGCATTAAATGCATATACGTTGTGCTATTAATCGCCTCATCATTGCAATCTAGCTGACCACTCATGCTGGCATTATCAAAAGTGCCTGCTAAATCTGTACTAGTTCCCGTTTTAAGTCCCACAATTTCTTCAAAAACACCAATCGCATTTGAAATCTGTTCACGCTCTAGCACAGCATTTTCTAACAAAGCATTGATTGATGTATTTTCTTCGGCATTAAAAATACTAACGATACGTTGCCACTCATCAACGTCAAGCGCAAGCTGTTGAATTTCTGCGCACCCACCACCGTAACATACGTCAAATTTCTCTAAGCTTGGGATTTCGTGATAAATACGGGATACATCTGACACAGCCGCTTGTGTGTTAAATGTTGCAACAGTCAGTAAAAGTAATACGCTAAATAATAATGGGCGCATCCGACAGCTCATTTTTCTTATGATTATTTGCTGGATAATGCTTAGCTAACTGCCCGCCAATTTGGGTAATGCCATACGAAACGCCAGCTTCAAACTGACCTTGCCTGAACATGGACTCCATTTTTTTGGAAATCTGCTCCCAGCCTTCAGCGCCGACATGTTGATGAATACCACGATCAGCCAAAATCTCAAAATCGTGATCAGCCAATAACAAGTAAATCAATATGCCGTTATTATGCTCGGTATCCCAAACGTGCATTTGTGAGAACACTTCAATAGCGCGTTTTTTAGCCGATTTTCTTTTGCAAATATCTAAAATATGTAAATGTGATTCCACCACAAAACAAATTTCCCCCGCATGAGTGCTCTCATGCTTAGCAATGTTGGCTTCTATGCGCTGCATAGCGTCCACGGTAAAATGTCGACGCGCATTATTGGGTAAAACAAATAGATGTCTACATAAGCGCTTAATTAATTTAAGTGACATCAGCAATTTTCCTTATTACCAATCACCAGAAGCCCCACCGCCACCAAAACCGCCACCACCACCCGAAAATGGATCACTGCCTCCTGAACGGCCACCACCAAAACCACCGCCACCAAGCCCACCTAGCTGACCTAAACCAGAAACTCCCATTAAGGTGATAAAGAAAGCGACAATGCCAAATATCGCTGCAGCCAATATTCCACCACCAAGTAGCCATGCGAGTATTCCAATAGCGCCCCCCGTAAGTGTGCCACCAAAGAAATTACCAAACATCGCTCTCAGCAATCCACCTAAGATTAATCCACCAAACAGCAATACTGGCAACATACTTTCAAAATCTCTACCATTCGCCTTTGGTGAACCAGGTGCAGGCAACTGCTCACCATTGACTAGCCCGATGAGCTTATCAACTGCGTTGTTGATACCTCCATAAAAATCGCCCTGTTTGAAACTGGGCGACATAATTTCACTAATGATGCGTTTTGCAGTTAAATCTGGAATTGCACCCTCTAGCCCATAACCTACTTCGATACGCATTTTGTGATCGTCTTTAGCGACCAATACCAATATGCCATCATCTTGTTTAGCGCGGCCTAACTTCCAATCATCTACCACACGAATTGAAAACTGCGCAATGTCTTCAGGCTGTGTAGTCGGCACAATTAACACCGCAATCTGACTGCCTTTTTGTTGTTCAAAACTAGTCAGCTTTGCTTCTAATTGGCTTTTTTGCTCAACGGAAAGCGTTTGCGTTAAATCAGTTACACGCGTTTGAAGTGCAGGAATAGCGACGAGCTCTGCATGCACTGTATAGGATGCAAACATCAGCATCGCACATAGCGCTAGCAAACTCGCCTTGCATTGACTAATCATCTTGACTAAAACATTTGGTGAATCAAATGTGTTGTTCAATCACCAACTATTTCTTATCGCCAAAGTCTACTGTTGGCGCTACAGAAATAGTCTTTTCATTTTCTACCGTAAATGATGGTTTAGTTTTATAGCCAAACATCATGGCAGTGAGGTTCTGTGGGAACGAACGAACGGCCACGTTATAGCCTTTGATGGTTTCAATATAACGGTTGCGAGCCACTGTGATACGATTTTCAGTGCCTTCTAATTGTGCCTGCAAATCTCTAAACCCTTGATCGGCTTTTAAATTTGGGTAGTTTTCTGACACGGCCATCAAACGTGACAATGCCGAAGTCATTTGCCCCTGTGCCGCCTGAAATTTCGCAAATGCTTCTGGGTCATTCAGCACCTCTGCCGTTACTTGCATGCTACCTACCTTGGAGCGCGCATCTGCGACTTGCGTGAGCACTTCTTTTTCATGCTCTGCATAGCCTTTAACTACATTGACCAAATTTGGCACTAAATCAGCGCGGCGTTGATATTGATTGAGCACTTCAGACCAGCTCGCTTTTGCTTCTTCATCTAAAGTCTGAAAATTGTTATAGCCGCAGCCTGTTAAATTAAGTAACAGAAAAACTGTGAATAATTTTAAGTAAATTTTTTGCATGATCATTCCTTTTGAAACGACTTTAGTGATAGATTGAATAAGTAAAAACTCAAGTAGCTGTTAAATTAATCAAATAGAACAATTTAATTACCACTTTTAAAATGGTGCTTATGCAACAGATTTCAAGCGCTGCAAAGTTTGCATCGCAAAACACAAATCATCCCATGCTTTTGCCTTATCTGGCAAAATTTGTAATAGGTGTTGTAAATCATAAGTTGCTACTAGGGCAACACTTTGCCAATGATGCAAAATGCCACGTAGACCAGCTAGCGACTCATCAGATTGCAATAAGTACTGCGCAACTTTTTCACCCATCGTGATGATTAACTTAGGTTGGATTAAGCTTAAAACATCAAGTGTATTTGCTGGTAATTCTATTGCTTTAGTTTTAACACGCATCGCGATTAAAATATTACGCAACAATAGCGACTCTTCTGCAGGCATTTCAGTATTTGGTAATACAAATAAATAATTGCCGTCTTCACTAGCTATATGTTTACACGCTAGCAATTTTGGGGATTGAGTCGCCAATTCTACAGTTATAGACTGTTCAATAACAACTTGTAATGACTCAATAGAAGATATTGATTCGATAGTTTCATTTGATTCAATCGGGATTATTTTTTTGAGTGCGGTTACTTCTGGGAGCGCTGCTATTGAAATAGCAGCTGTATCTACTTGTGGCGAACGCAAAGACCAAACGGGCAACAACTCCAGCTCTCGCAGCATATCCTCACGGCTCATTAAGCTCATAATGCCAGCCCCATTAACACTGCATCCTCACGACCATTAGCCGCTGGATAATAGTTACGGCGAATCGCCATTTCATTAAAACCAATGTTTTCATATAAAGCGATTGCGGAAATATTACTTGGCCGCACTTCTAAGAACATATTATTAGCATGATGATTTTTAGCAATTTCCAACATATGCTCCAATAAGTATCGACCTAAGCCTTGTTTTTGGTAGGCTCCAGCGACGCTTAGATTCAGCAAATGCGCCTCATCTAATACCATCATCAACAACGCATAGCCGATGATTTTCTGATCTAGCAATAATACCCACGCGCTATAACCAGAATTGATTGAATCACTAAAGTTACCGCGCGTCCATGGATGCGGATAGATTTGTGGTTCGATTATCATAATCGCATCCAAGTCATCTATTTGCATAGGACGAAACTTGTACAATTGTTCGAGCTGCGAGTATTGCCCTTTAATTACTGCACTCATAACCGCAAACCCTGCTCACGCTCTGCTGTTTTAAGCGCTACACGGTTACGAATATAAATCGGCATTGCCTCACTTGCTGGTTTCGCATTCCCACTTTTAAATATTGGTAATGCAAGCTTAAGTATAGCGCTGGCCGTAGGCAATAATGCGGGTTGGGTTGCTTGTAACTGCCCATCGTAAACTGTACTTAATTGCTCTGGATAGGTTTGCCAGCCACTGCCAGCGCCAACCCAGCCATTACCTGCCAATACTGGTAAAGCCTCTGGTTTATACAAACCTGGTTCAATCACAGTTTGCCATTCGTTTTCAATAAACGCGTAAACCGCATGATAAACCTCACCCATGCGGGCATCTAAGCAAGCAATGACTTTTGCATGTTCTGCATTTTTTTCATTAGCAGCCTCGGCCAACGCCAATAAAGTGCAAATACTGACCACAGGCAATTTGCTACCAAAGCCCAAGCCTTGCGCTACACCCGCGGCAATACGCACGCCCGTAAAAGAACCTGGACCTGCACCAAATGCAATGCCATGCAAATCTTTTAGCTGCAAGTCAGCGGAATTTAGTAAGGCCTGAATTTGCGGCAATATAATCTGTGAATGCGTTTGCCCCGCATTTACATCAAATGTGAAAGTTTCAGCACCTTTTAATAGGGCGAGTGATAAATATTCAGTAGAAGTATCAAGTGCTAATAAATTCAACTGAGCACCCCTAGAAATTCAATTTTCGTCGCCATACCGCGTTACTCACAAAAAATTACTCCTTACATGTCAGACATATGCAGCGTCGCAATTTTTTGCTCGCGTCTTGTCTGGCTTAGAAACTTGAATATCTAGTGTTACTCAAGGCAGGTTAAAAATTACTCAGATGCTATTTTGCCACGCATCTGCTTAATTTGCCCACGTTGAGTTTTACTTTCTAACCTGCGCCGCTGAGAACCATAACTTGGCCTAGTCGCATAACGGTTAGGTTTTACCTGATTTGCCGCATAAATAATTTCATATAGCCGCTTGATTGCATCTTTTTTGTTAGCTTCTTGCGTGCGATATTGCTGGGCTTTTAGTACCAAGACACCTTCATCAGTAATACGATTATCTTTCAAATTCAATAACTTATCTTTAAGCCAATCACTTAAAGATGACGCTGAAATATCAAACCTCAAATGAATCGCGCTGGAAACTTTATTCACATTTTGCCCGCCTGCGCCTTGCGCGCGAATGGCAGATAGCTCGTATTCGTTTTCTAACAAAACAATCATAAGCTTGGGATATTGCAGACTTTAGTAGTGATAACGCAATTGTGCAATTAACAAACTTTCCGCTTCAACCTTATATACAATCCTGTGTTCATCATTGATTCGTCTAGACCAATAACCACTCAGCGCATGCTTTAAAGGCTCAGGCTTACCAATACCAGTAAATGGTTCTCGCTGAATCTCTTTAATAAGCTTATTAATACGTTGTACCATTTGCTGATCTTGCTGTTGCCAATATAAATAATCTTCCCAAGCGCCTTCTGCAAACACCAACTTCATTCAGCAAGCGCTCTCTCTACACCTTTGCCCGCATTCAATTCAATCACCGCATCCATCAAACGTTTAGCATTATTGGGGCTACGTAATAAATGTGCGGTTTCTTCCAAAGCCTGATAATCAGCCAGCGAGAGCATCACAACCGACTGCTCACGGTTACGCGTAATAATCAGCGGTTCATGATTTTCGCACACGCGATTCATATTGCTAGCAAGTTGCGCGCGCGCTGTGGTGTAGGTGATTGCATCCATTTTCGAACCTTTATTTTTCATACAATATATGTACCACATATTGTACATATCCGTCATTAATATGTCTACCAAAATTAAGCTAATCCCCTACTACCGCGCCTGTACTGTTCAGTTTCATGGGAGGTTTTGGCAAGCGGCTGTTTGAGTCCAAGTGGTTTTATTGGGCGAGTTTCCGATTGACGCCCATGAAGCTGAACAGTAAAGGAATCAAGCGGTAGGGGGTAGCCTTTTCTTTGGTTTCTTTCTTTTGGCTACGCAAAAGAAAGAAACTCGCGTGTCGCGCGAAAGCGACTACTTGCAATATTCATTAAAAATTGAAAGAAACTTCTACACCAGTCTTGCTCAAAGTTTAGTACCCTGCTTTACTAAGAATATTCACTAAATTAAAGAGAAATTAAATGACTGCAATTACAATCAAAGATGCTGTAAAAACAGCCAAAGAAAAAATTATAGAGCTTTACGAAGATGATATTCCTCAAGCGTTAGCACTTGAAGAGATTGAATTCATTGAAGATGGGGCTCGTAAACTTTGGTCTGTTACTTTAGGGTTTCATCGGAATAAATCAGTCAAAGCGATTAACACAGGGGTATTAGATTTATATAAACCTTCACAAGTAGAAAACCGAGTTTATAAAACAATATTGATCGATGCTAACACTGGTGATTTTGTAAGAATGGATATGCGATTAATATAAAATGAGTGATTACACCCAAACACTTAATAGTCATGTAAATAAACATAGAGAAAATGGAATTTTTCTCGATACGAATGTACTTTTGTTATTTATTTTTGCATTACACCAACCCTCAAAAATTGGCTTCAAAAGACTTGAAAAATATAATAGAGAAGATGGACAGTTACTAGTTAACTTCGTGAGCGAATTCAAGCGAATACTCACAACACCACATGTTTTAGCAGAAACATCTAACCTAGCAAGGCAGATTTCAAAGGGTGAGGATGGTAAAAAGCTTGCATCTTTTCTATATCCTTTGTTTTTTAACATTGCAGAAAATAGTTTTGTAGAATTAAATACTATTGAAATCTCAGTAGATGAAAAAATATTTGGAAAACTTGGGTTAACTGATTCTTGCATTGCTACTCTTGCGAAAAATAGACAATTATTACTAACGGATGACCTTGATTTGTTTCTTGCTGCACTCGCAAATAATGGTCATGCAATTAACTTTACTCACATGCGTGTTGCTGCAGCAACTATTTAGCTAAAAAAACTTTGCACTTCTGCAATCTCACGCGTACGCTTAAACGGTGGCAAACTTTGCCATATTTTTTTACCGTAAGACTTACTAATTAATCTCGGGTCGCAAATCATCAGCACACCTCGGTCGTTTTCATCGCGTATCAACCGACCTGCGCCTTGTTTCAAGGTAATCACGGAGTAAGGTAATTGATATTCCATAAAGGCATTTTTGCCTTCTGCGTTTAATTTATCGACTCTTGCTGACAACACAGGATCATCTGGTGGCGCGAATGGCAACTTATCGATAATGACGACACTGAGTGCCTCACCGCGCACATCGACGCCTTCCCAAAAGCTTTGTGAGCCCACTAACACTGCGTTGCCTAGCTTACGAAAGCGGTCAAGCAACTCTGTACGGGAGCTCTCGCCTTGCAGTAATAATGGGCTTTCTATGCCATTTTCAATAAAAGCTTCTTTTAATAAAGCATGAATCTCGCGCATAGCACGCAAGCTGGTGGATAACACGAATGCTCTTCCGCCACTGGCTTGCAGTACTGGCAAAGCAGCAGCCACCACACTTGATGTGTAACTTGAACTATTCGGGTCGGGCATATCTGGCGGCACGTATAAAAGTGCTTGTTCTTGGTAGTTAAACGGGCTTTCCCAAAAGCCAGTATTGGCGGCTTGCAAGCCCATCTGTGCTACGTAATGGCTAAAATCACTTTTTACCGCTAAGGTAGCAGAGGTGAATATCCAAGCGCGTGGCTGGGCATTAAGCTGTTTGCCAAAGCCTTCTGCCACACTTAAAGGCGTGGCATGTAGCTGTACTGATTGGGTAAATACCTCTACCCAGCGCACTAGATTATTGTTTTGAGCGGATTGCCAGCGGGTAAATAAATCATACAAGGCTTCACTGCGTTCCCAACATTTCTCTAGTAATGGATCTCGTGCTGCTTGAGTTTCAAGCACGGCAACTAATGCTTTTAACTGGCTTTGCATGTAATCAAATGCTGCCTCAAAACCTTTAAGTGACAGCGCCTTTTGCACTGGTAAACGCGAACCTTCGTAAGCAAAAATCAATCTAAAATCTTTAGCAGCTTTTTCTAAGGCTGGAATTGCTTTACCTAACTCGATACAGTCTTTAGCCAGTGTTAAGTGCGCAGCCGTGCAGTCACGCGATAATTCTATTAATTGACTGGTAGACACATCCTCACCAAAAAATAGCCCTGCCACATCGGGCAATTGATGTGCTTCATCAAAAATCACGGTGTTTGCGCTTGGCAAAAGTTCTGCCACACCTTCATCACGCAGCATCACATCGGCAAAAAACAAATGATGGTTTACCACTACAACATCAGCAGCTAGCGCTTGTTTACGTGCTTCCATTACAAAGCAGTCTTTATAATAGCCACAATCACCACCCAAGCAATTATCCCTTGTAGATGTTACATTCGGCCAAATCGTCGCATTTTCTGGCACAGAATTTAGCTCACTTTTATCGCCAGTTTTACTATTTTCCGCAAAGGTTTTAATCACATGTAAATATTTGGCATCTTCACGCGAGGCAAATCTACCTTCATTGGTAGCGCGCTCTAAATGATAGTGACATACATAATTTGAGCGACCTTTAAGCATAGCCACCGTCACTGGCACTTTAAGCGCGTCACGCACATTTGGTAAATCTCGGCTGAATAACTGGTCCTGCAGGTTTTTAGTGCCTGTAGAAATAATTACTTTGCCGCCACTTAACAAAGCAGGCACTAAATAAGCAAAAGTTTTACCTGTACCTGTGCCAGCCTCAGCAACCAGCTGGGTATTATTTTCAATCGCTGCAGCGATTGCTAAAGCCATCTCTAGCTGCTGTGTGCGCTCACTGTAGCCTTCAATATTGTTGGCTAAAGTACCGTTTTTTTCAAAAACTTGGCGGATGATTTGTTCATTCATAAGGAGTGTGATTATCCCATGATTTTTACTCATGAACTTGTACTTAATGTTTGCCAAACATGTAGTTTTAACCGCTAGAAATAGTGGCCATTTGCATTTTTCGATTAAGTTCTTATAATTGGTGCGTGATAAAAACTATTCAAGCTCATTATATTTGCTGTGCGTTACTTGCGTCTATTTGCAGTTCATGTGCTGCAGCGGAGCCTTTACCTAGCGGCTTAGGCTCGCCTTTAAATTCAACACAGACTTCAGTGCAAAACCCTAGTCAGGAAGATCCTGAAAATTGGTCAGACCGCGCACGCGAAGTATTGGTGAACGCGTTGAGCTTAACGGGTATACGTTATAAATATGGCGGGAACTCACCCGAGACTGGTTTTGACTGTAGTGGTTTTGTCCGTTATGTTTTTAAACAAGCTACCAGTTTAACGTTACCACATAGCGCACTTGCAATTAGCCAGCTGGGCAAAACTGTGCCTAAAGATGAATTACAACCTGGAGATTTAGTA
>JACMNP010000169.1 GCA_014378495.1 Methylotenera sp.
AGTCAGTCAATTCCTACATTAATTTCGGACATTACCTTATTCGATATTTTTTTCATGTGCCTAGAATATGGTTTGTGTTTTGCACAACTTTATTTTTATTACATAAGGAAATATTATGAAAACGAATCTTAAAACTCTTTTAGTGATTGGTGCTTTAGTAATGCCGTTATCTACTTTTGCAGCGGATGGCGATACAGTTTCTACAAAAGTGGGTGATGCTGTCATTACCACTAAAGTTAAAGCGGAGTTTGCTAAAGATAAATTAGTAAGCGCGACTGATATTAAAGTAGAAACAGACAGTAACGGTCTAGTTCAATTATCTGGCAAAGCAAAAACACAAGCTGAAGCTGATAAAGCCGTCACAATTGCTAAAAATACTAAAGGTGTTACTTCAGTTAAAAATGACATTGTTGTAACGCAGTAATATTTAATTAGTTTAGATATTTTTGTTTTATTTTACAGTTTTAGCTTAGCAGTCTTAACATAAGAGCACTGTTCAGATAATGACTGGAAACGGGGCCTAGTGCCCCGTTTTTATTGGCTTTTACTGTACGTAGTCTTTCATTAATCCTGAAATCCAATCCATAAAAACTTTGACGCGTTTAGGTTGATTTCGCCTATTTGGGTAAAGCATTGAAACCGGCATTGGCTCTGCTTCGTAACTTTTTAACACTTCGACTAATCTACCATCTTCAATATAGTGTTTTAAACCTGCAAATGGCACTTGAATGATACCTAAACCTTCCAAGCAAGCTGCTGTATAAGTATCACTGCTATTAACGGTAATTAAAGATTTCATTTTTAAAGACGCATACTTTTCGCCATCAAAATATTCCCAACTTGCAGACCTAGCGCCTAATATAGTTGCATAATAAATAATAAAATGCTCAGCCAACTCCTCAATCTTAGTAGGCTCTCCATGCGCCTTTATATATGCAGGACTCACACAGTTAATCATTCTTAACTGGCCTAGCGATTTTGCAATTAAGCCAGAATCTGACAATGTACCTATCCGCACCACACAATCAAAACCTTCAGCAATAATATCTACTCTTCTGTCTGTAGTACTTAACTCAATCTCAATATTTGGATATTCGTTTAAAAATTTCGCTAAATTAGGGATGACCACATTTTTCGCTACCCCAATTGGTATATCCACCCGAATGCGCCCGCTGATATTGGTTTTGCCCGACTGGAACATCGTTTCCAATTCATCCACATCCACTAGCAGGTCTTTACAGCGCTCATAAAAAATCTGTCCATCTTGCGTCAAACTCACATTGCGCGTGGTTCTGTGGAGTAACCTTACACCCATGTGGCTCTCTAAACTTTGTATAGATGTAGAAATGCTGCCTTTAGGCACGCCCAAACTATCTGCCGCCTTGGTAAAGCTGGCCAATTCGGCCACTCTTATAAACACTTCCATCGCATTGAGTCTATCCATTGCCACCCTTATTGTTCTATATATCAGAACAGTGAAACTAATTAAAGCTAGTTTATCCGATATTAATAAATCAATACAATACTCTTCAACAACTCGCAGATAGAGTTTTAACTACTGAATGCAAACCAACGTAAAGGATTAAAAATGAATACTAAAATTGCAATTGTCACTGGCGGCAGCCGCGGATTAGGTAAAAACACAGCATTAAGTTTGGCTAAAAAAGGCAACGGCGTCATCATTACTTACCACAGCAAGAAGGCTGAAGCGGATGAAGTAGTGAAAGAAATCGAGCAATTGGGTCAAAAGGCCGTTGCGCTACAATTAAACGTAGCAGATAGCAAATCATTCACTGGCTTTGTAAGCCAAGTTAAAAGTGTATTAAACCAAAAATGGAACAGCGACCATTTTGACTTTTTAGTGAACAATGCAGGAATTGGCGTACACGTTAGCTTTGCTGAAACCACTGAAGAACAATTTGATCAAATGGTCAATATTCATCTAAAAGGCGTATTTTTCTTGACGCAAAAACTATTGCCACTTATTGCAGACGGCGGTCGTATCGTCAATATTTCCAGCGGTCTTACCCGCTTTGCTTTACCTGGTTATGCTGCCTATGCAACCATGAAAGGTGCGATTGAAACGTTAACTAAATATTTAGCTAAAGAGTTAGGCGCTCGTGGCATTGCGGTAAACGTAGTTGCGCCAGGTGCGATTGAAACCGACTTTGGCGGTGGTGCGGTAAGAGATAACGAACAATTGAACAACTTTGTCGCCAGCCAAACAGCCTTAGGCCGTGTTGGTTTGCCAGATGACATCGGTGGCGTGATTGCTTCATTATTGTCAGAAGATAATCGCTGGGTAAATGCACAAAGGATTGAAGCTTCGGGCGGCATGTTCATCTAAATTAATCGTTAATACCTTGGCTATGCTATTAGCCAAGGTATTTTTATTGAATTAATTGTGACACAAAACTTATAGAAATCAATCCTTTTAAATAGTCATGCGATTAGACAACATCACAAAACCAAGTAGCATACTGAATAGAAACCAGCCATTAACAGGTATTGATGATTGGTTTTGATTGGATTTTTGATAAACCCCAGAACTTACTACCACCTGCTCAGATTTTGCCAATTGTAATTTTGAATCATCTTTAAATACTGTACTCCCAACTTCCAACGAAGCTGTTCTAATTTCTGCACCTGCATTTGTATTTGCCATGCTTAAAACTGGAGCAACTGTTATTAGTACTACAAACATTATATTCATTATTTTTTTAAACATTATTATCACCATTCAACTTTTAAATTACTTAACCTAGTAATTGCAAATTGAATGCCAATAAAATATTGATAAAAAACCAATATAATCAATAAGATATTTCTTTTATACTATTTTCTATCGTCAAATTATCGACACTTGTGTCATTAAACCTATTATTCAGTAAAAATTATAACGATGATTTATCGTCAAATAATAATTAGAGCTAATTTTGGTTAAATACAGATACGAGCATGTCTTTTTATATCGCCTAATGCATGCACATAGGTCATTTATTAATTTCAAGTTCCCACAAATCAAAAAATCAGATAAGTGCACACTTTTATGCAACAGGTTTCCTCATCGTCACAAACTCCTCAGCCGCCGTCGGGTGTATACCTATCGTGCTATCAAACACCGCCTTTGTTGCGCCTGCGCGAATCGCGACCGCCATGCCTTGAATAATCTCGCCTGCATCTGGCCCTACCATATGCATACCTACGACTTTATCAGTACTGCGCACGACTAACATTTTCATAAACGTACGCTCACTGCTACCTGATAGTGTATTTTTCATGGGTTTGAATTCAGATTTATAAACATCGATATCTGAATATTCTTCATGCGCTTTCGCTTCTGTTAAACCTACTGTACCTATGTTCGGTTGGCTAAATACAGCGGTTGGAATATTGTCATAATCCACTACACCTGTTTTGCTGGCGTACAACTTATTCACCAGTGCCATGCCTTCAGCAGTAGCGACTGGCGTAAGATTAACGCGATTTGTCACATCGCCAAGTGCATAGATTGATGGCACATTGGTTTGGTAATCGTCATTCACTTTAATCGCACCGACCTCATCCAAAGCTACACCAAGCGCCTCAAGGCCGAGATTTTTAGTGTTTGGTACACGCCCAGTCGCATACATGACCAACTCCGTTGGGATGGTTGCTCCATCAGTGGTATGTACAGTTAAACCTTCACATTGCAAATCAATTTTGTCCACGCTGGTATTGAACATAAACTTGATGCCTTTTTTGGTCATCTCAGCAATTAAAAAGTCGCGCACATCTTCATCGAAACCGCGCAAAACTTTATCGCCACGCTCAAAAATCGTCACGTCCACACCCAAGCCATGCATAATGCCTGCGAACTCAACGGCTATATAACCGCCACCTACAATCACCATTTGGCTGGGTAATTTTGGTAGGTTAAAAATCTCGTTCGAGGTCACAATATGCTCTTTGCCTTCAACATCTGGCACAAATGGCCAGCCGCCTGTAGCGACGATAATACGTTCCGCTGAGTATGTTTTATCGCCTACCTTTACTGTATGTGCATCCACCAATGTAGCGCGACCATTGACTACATGCACACCGCTATCACGCAATAATTTGTCGTACACGTTTTGTAGTCTGCCAATTTCTTTATCTTTGCTTGCAACCAAGCTAGCCCAATTAAAACGTGGATTGTCTACAGACCAACCAAAGCCAGCTGAGCCGCTAAAGCTCTCGCTAAATTGTGAGGCATACACGTAAAGCTTTTTAGGTACACACCCTACGTTTACACAGGTGCCTCCAAAATAGCGGTCTTCTGCGATTGCGACGCTTGCTCCGTGACCAGCCGCCATACGTGCAGCACGCACGCCGCCCGAGCCTGCGCCGACGACGAATAAATCGTAATCAAATTTTGTAGTAGGGGTGTACTTATGTTCGTTATGACTAGCCAATTGAGTTCTCACTAAATATTTTTACAAAGTTTGGACGTTAAATTTTTACTGGTGATTGATTACTTTTCAATGAAAAAAGGCGATGTATTTCACATCGCCTTTTTAAAACTGCCTAATCAGCGATTTATTTTTTCAAATATTTCAAGATCGTATCTGCATCACTCACTTCAAACGGATCTGCACCGAAGTTATCATCTTTGCCTGGTTCAACGAACATTTGTTTCACTTCACCGTCTTCTACAAGCATTGAATAGCGCCATGAGCGATCACCAAAACCTAGGTTGTATTTTTGCACTAACATGCCCATGCCACGTGTGAAATCACCGTTACCATCTGGCAACATTTTTACGTTTTTAACACCTAAGTTTTTGCCCCATTGGAACATTACAAACGCATCATTTACGCTTAAACAGTAGATATCATCAACACCTTGTGCTTTGAATTCAGCATATTTAGCTTCATAGCCAGGTAAATGTGTGCTTGAACATGTAGGCGTGAATGCACCTGGAAGTGCCACGATAATGACTTTTTTACCTTTAAAAATATCAGCCGTTGTTACATCTTGCCAACGGAATGGATTCTCGCCGCCGATGCTTTCGTCACGTACACGCGTTTTGAAGGTTACATTAGGTACATTTACAATCATGATTATTTCCTCTGTTTGAATGAATTAAAAAACTAGTTATTGGCATACTGCTAATTTCAATAAACATCATCATATAGCAACATTAAATTTTAATGAATTCAATTAAATTTATTGAATTGATAGTTTATTTTTATCACGAAGTTGCTAGTAATATATTTATTAGATTAACCTGCAAGATTTATTAAGCGGCCTGTATCGGCAGACGCTAAAACAGCAGCTATTGCTTTACAGTTTGCTTTTGCATCAGCGAAATCTAATATTGGTGATTTATTATTCAGCACACAATCGCTAAAGTGCTCAATTTCTAAATTAAAGTGATTGCTTGGTGCAAAACGTTCTTCGGCATACTTTCCGTCTTCCAGCGCCCATGAAATAACAGGTACATCGTTTTGAAATACCCAAGCAGCGTGGCATTTTACCCAACCTTTGGTACCAATAATTTCATATTCAGATTTGCGTGATCGCTCAAAACTTACATCAAAATGACCAAATAACGCACGGCCTTCTACATCTTTACCAAAATCTAGTACACCGCTGGTGACTATATCTGCGCCGACCTCGTTAAATTTTGCATGGGCTGTGATTGAAACTGGCTCTGCTGGCTTGCCCTCTTTTTGACCATTAGCTAAAGCCATAGCCCAGCGCAATGAGTGAATCGCGTAAGGCCCAATATCCCACATCGCACCGCCACCATGTTGATGGCTACTGGCAATACGGTACATGCGTGCTGGCTTCATAAGAAACGAGTAAGTAGCACGCACCGAAAGTACATCACCAATTAAGCCGGATTCTACAATTTCTTTTATACGTGCATGCTGTGGATGAAAGCGGTACATAAAGCCTTCCATCACCTTGACTGTATTTCTAATCGCAGCAGATTCAATCGCTTCAATATCTTTTTCAGTTAACGCCATCGGCTTTTCAATCAATACATGCTTGCCTGCGTTAATCGCTTTAAGCGCCCATTCAATATGCTCGTTATTCGCCATTGGGCAATATACGGCTTGCACGTTGACATCGTTAATCAATGCATCCATGTCTTCATAACAGGCCACATCACCATGTGTTGCACTGAAACCTTGCGGAGCATATTTTTCTAAAGTAGCTTTTGCCGCACCAGAACGGCGACTAGCGATAGCCACTAATTCAGAATTTGGTGCTTCTATAATGGCAGGTAGCAGTCGTTCATTCACCCTAGCAGCACCTAATATGCCCCAGCGCAGCTTTTTTTCTATACTCATAAATTTCCTAAATGCATTATTGCTAAATTGATTCTTGTACAAACCATTTGATACTGCAGCCTATGCTAGCAATTTGCTCACTTGGCCCTTTGCTAGTTTCGCTAATCAATTTCATTGCATTAAAAAGATCTCGCGTATTACCAACTGGCGGCTCACCTCGGCCTGCGGCATCAAAACGACCACGATATTGCAGTTTTAAATCTGCATTAAAGCCAAAGAAATCTGGCGTACATACTGCGCCATAGGCTTGTGCGATATCTTGCGTGCTGTCTAATACATAAGGAAATGAGAAGTTAAAGACCTTCGACTCTTCCATCATGCGCTCATAAGAATCATCGGGATAATTCTCAGTATCATTACTCTGAATGGCAATCGTGTTAATGCCACACTTCAGCAACTCACGGCAATCTGACACCAAGCGTGTTTTAATGGCTTTTACGTAAGGACAGTGATTGCAGATAAACATGACCAACAAACCATTTTTACCTGCGCTATTAGCCAAAGAATGATATTTGCCATCTACACCCAGTAAATTGAAATCTGATGCAGCCTGGCCGAAATTACAAACGGGGGGGTTTAGACTCGCCATTTTCTTCTCCTATTCAATGCCGTACTAGCCATTGTTATTAGCTTTTGTTTTATGAGTTTCTTTTATAATACTAATGTTTATGTTATCACTTTAAGATAACTTGTTGGACATACTTTCAAGACGATAAATCCATGGCTAATCTACGCTTTTACACACATCATCCTCTCGCTTTGGGTCAGGCCATTCAATTATCAGAAAGTGCTGCAGCACATGCAACGCGCGCCTTGAGATTAAATGTGGGCGATAACGCTGTGATATTCAATGGCGATGGCTTTGATTATGATTGCGAGTTGATTTCAATTAAAAAAAATACTGTCATTGTTCAAATCATAGCTGCTGAAAAAATTACAAATGAATCACCGCTTAAGATTACGCTGTTACAAGCGATTTCCAGTGGCGATCGCATGGATTACACCATTCAAAAAGCCGTTGAACTTGGCGTAACTCATATTCAGCCAATGACTAGCCAACGTAGCGTGGTTAAATTATCTGCCGAGCGTGCCGAAAAACGTATAGAGCATTGGCAGAATGTGGCAATTTCTGCCTGTGAACAATCTGGTAGAGCGTTTGTTCCAGAGGTTGCCGCGCCATTGAGTTTACAACAATGGTTAGCTACAAACCCTGCAAACAATAGTATGCGCCTATTACTTAACCCTATTGGCGCCTTAAGATTAGGCGAAATGCAAGCACCCACCAGTGAAATTCAATTATTGATAGGCGCAGAAGGCGGCTTATCGCAAGCTGAAATCGATTTAGCCAACCAGCATAGCTTTCAATCTGTAGTGCTAGGTGCAAGAATTTTACGCACTGAAACTGCAGCTTTAGCGACCATCGCCGCAATGCAGACCTTATGGGGAGATTTTTAATTCAATCTATCTAGCCACAATAATTTGCATTATTTACATAATAATATTAATATAGTGTATAAATTACAATTAATGTACTGAAAATTCAATATGTCATTAGGTTTATCCATCCGCAAACGGCGCAAGGCGCTTAATATTACACTGCAAACCATTGCCAATCAGGTGAATGCTGATGCAGGTAATTTGTCGCGTATAGAGCGCGGCGAACTTGGCGTTTCTGAAACTTTGTTGCGGAAAATAGCTGACGCTTTGAGCTGCACACCTGCATATTTATATACCCAAAGTGACGCAACGCCAGCCAGTTTTCAAGTGGCTGAAAAACGTCAGCCTTATCTTGCAGGTTTAACACAATTGGTTAGCCCTGCCAGAACTTCAAATGCTAAAGATTTTGTGCAATGGTTCAGATCTGCCACGCCCTATATCCATGCCTTTGGTGGACGCACCTTTGTGATTGCTTTTGGTGGCGAGGTGGTCAATGAAAAACAATTTGTTGCCTTATCGCATGACTTAAATTTACTCGCCAGCCTAGAAGTAAGGCTGGTACTGGTTCATGGCTCGCGCCCACAAATCGAAAAACGTTTAAGGCGCGATAAACTTACGCCTAAGTTCGTGAATGGCTTACGGGTCACCGATGATGCAGCAATGGAAGCGGTGAAAGAAGCGAACGGTGCGATTCGCGTTGAGATTGAAGCATTATTATCAATGGGCTTAGTGAACTCTCCAATGGCAGGTTCAGATATTCGTGTGGCGAGTGGTAATTTTGTCACGGCAAAGCCGATGGGCGTGCGCGATGGTGTTGATTTGCAGCATACCGGTGAAGTGCGCAGAGTAGACGCTGTTGGCATACAAAAACGTTTGGATGATGGCGAATTAGTGATGTTGTCACCTCTTGGCTATTCGCCTACAGGCGAGGCATTCAATTTAAGTTTAGAAGACGTTGCCGTTAGTGCGGCGATTGCATTAGATGCAGATAAGCTTATTTTCTTAATGGATTCTGAAGGCGTACACAACCTGCGTGGCGAGCTACTGCGCGAGATGACTGCTGAAAAAGCTAAAAACTTTTTGCGGAATGTGGAGCAAAGTGAGCAAGCGATTAATATTTCAGAAGATATTAATTACTATCTACCAGCTGCGGTAAGAGCTTGCGAGCATGGCGTGGCGCGTACACATTTAATTTCACGCCATATTGACGGCGCGATTATCCAAGAGCTTTTTACGCTAAATGGTATTGGTACCATGGTGACTGAACTCGGCTTAGAAAGTATGCGCCAAGCCAATATTGATGATGTAGGCGGTATTTTAAAACTCATAGAACCATTAGAAGCTGAAGGCTTTTTAGTGAGACGTGGCCGTGAACATATTGAAATGGAAATTAACCATTTTTATGTGATGGAACATGATGGCAGAACCATTGGCTGCGCAGCTTTGTACCCGTTTGATGCAGAGCGTACGGCTGAGTTTGCCTGCCTTGCGATTGACCCAGCCTACAGAGGGGGCGGGCGGGGAGATAAGTTATTTAACTACTGCCAAGAACAGGCTAAAGAATTAGGCTTTAAAAGCCTATTTTGCCTTACCACGCGCACAGAGCACTGGTTTTTAGAGCGTGGGTTCACTGAGCAAAATGTAGAAAAATTACCAATGGAAAAGCAGAAGCTCTATAACTTTCAACGTAACTCCAAGGTATTTACAAAGTTATTAAATAGTCTTTTAAATTGAATCTCAGTAAACAACTGTTACTGTAATAGTGTCAGCATAGCTGCCTGCATTCACCAATTGCGAGCTAGGAATACGCATATACACAGGATAATTTTTAATAATAGTCCCTGCCGAGATTGAATAACCGTCATTGACTGTGGCAGTGCCACTTGTATTATCGCCCCATACTAAACTGTATGAAGGATTGATATACAAATTATAAACGAGTTGATTAGCTAAAAAACGCATTGTACGGTTATTAAAGCTGTTGCTAACACCAGTACTTAGTTGGATTTGATAAGCCACTGCGGGTGAGCCAAGTCCAACGTAAATACATGTCACTTTTACATTCCCAACGCCATATATGTTAGCTGCGCCTAGTGGGTCGTAAATTGCAATCGGTCCAGTTGCAGTGGTCAAACAGCTAGGGTTCGCATGCGCTGTTTGGCTAATCAGCAAGATTAAAAACATACTGGTGAGCATACGTAAAAAAAATAACTTTAAGTACATATATGCAATCATTAATGGCATCTATATTCTCCAAGATCAGGAATAGGCTCAGCATTATTTGGAAAAGTTAAATCAAATTCACACTGTTGATCTGCCCAGCGCCCGACTAAATGATTGTTAATTTCTAACCTACTCAAATATAGCAGTCCATTTTGCGCCACAGGGAAAGTATCGTTAGCATTTTTTTCAATGGTAAAAACAGCGCCCGCAGGCACTACTTGACCATTTTTTTGTAATAATCGTAATGTTGCCGCGCGTACTTTACGAACTGGAAACTTTAGATAATCCATGCTTCTAAAATATGGCACTGCTTGCATTTTTGTACCAGAAACTTCAGCATCTAACTGTAAATCTTTTGGTTCGATTGTAATATTATTATGCTGATAAGATCTTAAGTTAGGCACGATGCGCAAACCTGATGCATTGGTTTTACCAATCAGTTGGTTTTCCGCATAGACACTTACATTTTCATAACCACCAACATCCACCACGGCAAAGCTATCGTTGATTTTTCGTGAAAACATTAACTGGCCAAACTTCAATTGACCAAGTGCAATTTGATTTGGCAAATAAACAAGCCCACCACTCACTGTGGCTCTATAAGCTTGCTGACCGCCTGTATTCGCAATTTCAGCAGTATAAGTACCCACATCATTTTGTGCACTCACTCCAATTTCACCCCGTGAATTATCACCTTCACTAGCGAGTAAGCGATAACCAAAACCGGGGCCTATGGGCAAATTACGTTGCACTTGTAGTAAGCTTTGGTCTGAATTTTGACTGTGTGTCGCACTTAAACTACCATTTGTATATTGATCAAATGATTTAGTAATCCCTATTAAAAAAGTACTACCTTGCTGATTTTGTAAGTCTTTAATCGCATTTGCACTTAAAAACCAGTTACCAAATATATTTCTACTATAGCTAAGATTCAGTAACTTATTTTCAAGATTATCTTGATGATTAAGCTTAGCCATCAAATTATCATTGCGCCTTAGTTGGTCAATATAATTCAAACTTAAGCTACCAAAACTTACTTGGTGCCAACCTACAAACACGGTGTTAAGTCTAGTGATAGTAGCGTCATTATCGCCCTGACCTAACTGTCTAAAACTAGTATCAGCAAGTTGCGAACGCGCACCAAAACTAATATCACTAGCTTGCCTTTCATAACCGACTGAAATTAAATGTCCATCACCTGCGTTATTTTGATGACTAGTCGCCAACGTTGCATCTAGCACACCGATATCTTTTAAAAGATAAACTGCACCTAAGCTTAATAATTGTCTATCTGCTTGAAGCTCAGCATGTACTTCTGCAGTCATATTGCCACGCAGCCCATAACGATAAGTTGATGCCGCAAAAAAATCTTGATAATGATTACTGGCAATACCGTAATCCTGTCTCTGTAGCCCTATCTCATAAGAGTAATCCTGCAAACCTGTAGTAAGCAAACTTCTACTCGCATAATAAGGTTGAGTAATGACTTGCTCACGGCCAAATAAATCTCGAACGACCAATCTTGCCTCACCACTACCAGTAAGAACAGGTAACTGATTGAGCGAAAAACTACCTGGCAGAATTTCTTGACTGAATGATTTAACATTATTGAGATATACATCAACAGTAGAAGGCAGTACTGCGCTGCCATTCAATGACAACTGTGGAAAAGTGACTAAGTCTGGCCTAGTACCAAAGTTAGTGCTGTATTGCAAACCACCGAAACGCACTGCCTGACCAATGCTACCGCCTCGGCTTATCCCATCGCCAATACGCCAGCTTGAAATACTTTCGGGTTGGTCAATTGTCCAAGTGGTATCTAATCGAGTAATTTCTGAATTTCTGCCAATATCACGCGCAAGCATGCTCCAAATACCAACGCCATGTGCATTAAAAAACCCCAACTCAAAATTGCCATCCACAATAGATTTCTGCTCTGTTCTTTGTGCAAAAAAATCATAGTTAAAAAAACCGCCTGGCGATGCTTGATGAGGTGATATGCTTTCTTCTTGGTGATTAATGGCAGTCTTGCCGAAAGAACTTACAGGCAAAATAACCTCCATTGTTAAATGATTTTCGTCAAAAGCATAAGTAGCTGCTGGTAAATCATTCGTTGCATAAAAGCGTTCACCTTTATAATCAATTGCTTGATTGCTATCGGGCATTGGCAATTTCCAACGTACAACATCTTTTTGTGCTACCAATAAATCACCACGCACTGTACGCAATAAAATTAATGTTTCCTTAGTAGGTTGCTGATTAATGGAAGCCTCATATACAAGCTCATCCATAATATTTTGTTTGATGGTGGTATCAAAATGTAAGCTAAATAAGCCAGCTTGTGGTTCTGCATACACTTGTCCAGTCAGCATAAGCATATAGATTAGCGAAACACTAACGCGTAACTTACTGTTTCTCCAACGTGATAGTTTCACGAAGCTCACCATTGTCGGTTAATGCTTGAATGGTCATAGGCGATTTAAAAGATTGTAATGAGCCTTCTAATATCCATTCAGTTGCGCTGTCTGGTAACACATAATGCATTGTATTTTGTAAAATTTTGTCACCATTAGTATCAATAAGCTGAAAAGATTTCACTTGAATATGTTGCATGCCGTTGTTAGTAAGTTTTAAACTAAATTTTTGAGCACTGATGTTTTTCGCGCTCCATACTAACTTTGGCAAAGATTTAATATCAGATTGAATAAAAATCGGGAGACTGATATTCAACAATACTTTAATCGTATTATCGTCTGCTGGTTTAGCTTGATCTTGTACTTCACGCACAAATAGACGGTACGTTAACTCCTTATTGTTATCTGCCTTGCGACGTGACACGGCCCTCAATACTTGCTCAGCCCCTGGCGCTATAGTGAATACCGGCGGACTCACTAAAATATCGCGCGTCGGTTCAAATATGTCTACACCATTTTTTTGCGTCCAATTCAATACCTCTAACTGCACTAAACTTGAAGTAGCGCCTCGGTTTTTCACTGTTAATGTTGTAATATTTTCTAGGTCAGATAAGCTCAATCTTAATGGCGATAACTGTAAAGACCCTTCAGCGTATGCTAAAGATGCAAATAAAAAAACACATAACATCAATGATGTAGTTGCAATCAAAGCTGTTATGCGTTTCATGAGTTAACTTCTATGCTTAATAATTTAAAGTAACTGTCACTACATCAGCATATACACCAGCATTCACCGCTTGGCTTCCAGCGATTCTGCCATAAGCCGTATGTGAAACTGTACCGAGTGAGCCTGTACCAGAAACCACACTGCTACCTAAAGTACCATCGCCCCATACGGTAGCATGAGTCGTATCTGAGTAAACACTATAATTTAATAGATTAAGGCCAGAAGTCATTTTGCGGGAGGCAAAAATCGCGCCTGTACCAGCACCAGTATCAAGCGCAATCGTATAATTAGCTCCACCTGTACAGGTAACATTAACGGTTGCGCTAGCATCAACAGCACCAGCGGTTGTGTCATAAGACCCAAAAGTGAGGGGTGTTGCAACCACTACGCAAGCAGTTAATACCGTGGCAGAAACTGCCATGACTGAGGTTGCTGTTGCAGCTTGTGATTGAATAGATGGTATAGCGAAGGCTAAGCCAATAATAAGTGCTTTGAATTTAGGGTTCATTTTGCTGCTCCTTTAAATTGGGAGACATGCAGTCAGATCGATGCCGTGTTTAATAAAGGTGTGTCGGTTCACCAATTAAATAAGTTAACGAAGAGATTGTATGTTCAGTTTAATTCTTTGAGATAGATAAAAAATATAAAAATGTGTAAAGATCATTAAATAACTTAACAAATCTTTGCATAGATCATTAAGGTCTATTTATTTGCATACGTCAAGATACTTATTTAAATGACTATAATTATTTTACGCAGCGCTATTAAATGTGTCTTTTTTACAACGAAAAATTACTCCTCATGAATAGAATTTAACAAAATTCAAACCAAAAATTCCATGTAAAATGCTGTTTTATTGACGCATTGAGTTAAATCAATTTTTGAAAGTAATTATGGACAAACCAACGACCTCTGCAAAAAAAGCCCAAACGCTCGCTGAAGCGCTACCATACATCAAACGTTTTTTTGATAAGACCATCGTCATTAAGTATGGTGGCAATGCCATGACCGACGAGC
>JACMNP010000032.1 GCA_014378495.1 Methylotenera sp.
CATATTGATAATCACGCAGTTTACAAAGGCGAGGTGAAAAATCCAGTATTTATTTCGGCTGAGCCTGGCGATGTGGTTTTATTTTCTTCATTTATGTTGCATTCAACTACACCGAATATTACGCAGGAAAGCCGCTGGGCATATGTGATTGAATATATGCAGATGGACAAAACGGATCCTTTTATCGAGGCTCCCTATTTAGTAGTTGCTAAAGACGGTCAATCACATTTGGAGTATTTAGATGTGTTACCAAGTAGCAAAAATATTATCAATCGACTCAAATATAGTAATTTGAAGCAAAAAATTAAGGCTGCATTATTTCCTGCGTAAATCAACGTGTGATTTGATTAACTCTATGGCTTGAAAACGAAATCTGCTGCCATCAGCATCTTTCACCCACATATGTAGCAGGCCGCTAAAGAATAAGTGTGTATCAAGTGCTAATGCGCGAGGTGAGTGCGAGCCAGATAATAGATTAAGTGATTTAGCTCGCTCGTAAGCCAGTTGAATTTTCTCTGTAATACTTGAGCAATTGTTCAGTATTTCTTGCAATACTGTCGCAAAATCTTCTACGTACTCACATTTAATCATCATGATTTCATATGTTTGACGCATTTGAAGGTCACTATTAAGCTCAACAATGGTATGGCATAGACTGTTCTCAATTTGAGTGAGTGGGTCTTCCTGCTTGTTGCTAGTTTTGTCGTTAGTATTCTCGACTGCGAGCATATCGTCCATACGGTCGATTAATGGTAAAAAAGCTTGGTCACGAAGGGCATGAAAAATTTCAGCCTTATTTTTAAAATGCCAATATACAGCGCCACGTGTGACTTCCGCTTGTGTTGCAATATGTTCTAAAGTGGTTCGACTTACACCACGGGCTAAAAAAACAATTCGCGCAGCATCAATAATGCTTAGCCTTGTCAGTTCTGCATCTTCTTTCGTTTTTCTTACCATTAGCTATATGTCCCAATAATGTGGCTGTTTTAATTTATTATTAGACTTAAATATTAACAGAAAGTTGTTTACATACATTCATGTTTGTATATAATATACATACAAATTTGAATGTATGCAAGTGTTATTCAGCAAAAATAGTGTAAATTAAGTAAAAACAAATAGTATAAAACCCTGCATAATTAGCAACATAGCATAATCAAAGAGATGGAGTCATCAATGTTAGTCAATACAACCGTAGTAGCTGCGAAACAAAAAAATCTTTCTAGGTTTGCACCGTTAGCGTTTAGCGCAAAGGTGGCTACCATTACACTCGTCACTGGTATTGCTTTGATTAGTTGTGGCAAAAAAGTGGATCCGCAAGCGGGCGGTGCAATGCCTGCGATGCCAGTAAGTGTTATTGAGTTGAAGGCGACTAGCGTGCCAATTAGTGCTGAGTCTGTCGCGCAAACAGAAGGTGCTAAAGAAGTAGAAATACGCCCACGTGTTGGTGGCATTTTACTCAAAAAATTGTTTGAAGAAGGTGCGCCAATCAAAGCTGGGCAAGCCATGTTTTTAATTGACCCAGTACCATTTCAAATTGCATTAGCTAATGCTAAAGCCCAGTTAGCACAACAGCAATCGCGAGTTGAGCAAACGCAACGAGAGGCGCAACGTTTACAAGGCTTATTAACTACTCAATCAATCAGTCAGCGTGAGGCTGATAATGCTGGTTCTGATAACTCCCAAGCGCGAGCAGGATTGGCGCAGTATGAAGCGAGCGTGCACGAGGCGGAGCTCAATTTATCTTACACTACAGTGACTTCACCATTGTCTGGTATCGCAGGGCGCTTTGAGTTTTCTGAAGGTGCGCTGGTTAGTGCAAATACTAGTTTGTTAACGACTGTTAGCCAAATTTCACCAATTTGGGTGAGGTTTAGTTTGTCTGATAGTGAGTCAGCGCAATTAGGGGGTCATTTAACTGAGGCAAATGTGAAAGAAGTGGCTTTGTTATTGCCTAATGGTAAAGAGTATCCTAAAAAAGGTAAGTTGAATTTCGCTGCGAGTGGTATTGATCCGCAATTAGGTACACAGCAACTACGTGCAGTATTTGAAAATACTGATAAAACTTTATTGCCTGGTCAGTTTGTTCGCGTACGTGTAACAACGGGTACAAAAGACGGTGTATTTGTAGTACCACAAATTGCAGTGTCAACCAATGACCAAGGCAAATTCGTTTATGTAGCGAATGAGAAAAACGAGGCCATTATTAAACCAATTGTCGTAGGGAATTGGGTAGGTAAAGATTGGGTAGTACTCAGTGGGCTAGAGGCTGGTGAGAAAGTCATCGTCGATAATGTCATTAAATTACATCCTGGTGTTGCAGTCGCGCCACATCCATTAGTTGCGGTAGCGGATGAAACTGAAGATCCGAGTTCAAGCAAAGCTGTTAAGCCTGCTAAATAAGCATCTACTCTAAGTTTAGACGAGAAATAATATGACCAAATTCTTTATCACGCGGCCTATTTTTGCCAGCGTACTATCTATTATCATTGTGTTGGCCGGTTTGGCTGCGGCACTCAAATTGCCGATTACGCAATATCCAGAAATTGCGCCACCTACTGTACTGATTACAGCGACTTATCCTGGTGCAAGTGCTGATACGCTTTCTAAAACTGTTGCAGCGCCCATTGAAGAGCAATTAAGCGGTGTTGAAGGTTTGCTTTACTTCAACTCTAGTGCTGACTCTAGTGGTACTTTAAATATTACTGCTACTTTTGAAGTGGGTACAGATGTGAATCAAGCCACTTTCAACGTGAGTAACCGTGTGAACATTGCTTTGCCACGTTTACCTGATGAAGTGCGAAGGACTGGTTTAGTCGTACAAAAACGGTCAAATGATATTTTGCTTGTTGTGATGTTAACCGACAAACAGCAAAAGTACGATACGCTTTACCTAAGTAATTACGCGACATTAAATGTGTTGGATGAACTCAAACGTATTAAAGGCGTGGGTGATGCTAACATTTTTGGTGCGCAAGATTATTCTATGCGAATTTGGTTACGTCCAGACCGCATGGCGCAACTAGGTGTAACGACGACAGATATCGCTAATGCTATTCAGGCACAGAATGCTCAATATGCCGCTGGTAAAATTGGTCAAGAACCTTCACCTTCAACGCAAGAGCTGGTTTATACGGTGACAGCTAAAGGCCGTTTGGTTGACCCAAGTTCGTTTGGCAATATTATCGTACGGGCTGAAGGTCCACGCGGTGTGCTTTATTTAAAAGACGTCGCACGTATTGAGCTTGGCTCACAAACCTATAACGTACGTACAGCGCTAGATGGCTTGCCTGGCGTAGGTATTCCAATATTTTTACAAACAGGTGCCAATTCACTTGATACTGCAAAAGCCATTAAAGACAAAATGGCTGAACTTAAGAAAAGATTCCCAGAAGGTGTGGATTGGGAAGTGCCTTATGATACGAGTGATTTTGTTAAATCTTCTATCATTGAAGTAGTAAAAACACTTGGCGAAGCGATGGTATTGGTAGTGCTAGTGGTGTTTTTATTCTTGCAAAGCTGGCGCGCAACTTTAATTCCATTGATTGCCGTACCTATTTCATTGATTGGTACGTTTGCAGGATTATGGATGTTCGGTTTCTCAATCAATACGTTAACTCTTTTCGCTATGGTGCTTTCTATCGGGATTGTGGTGGATGATGCGATTGTGGTACTAGAAAACGTAGAACGTTTGATGTCCGAAGAAAAACTATCGCCTATCAAAGCGGCGATTAAGTCTATGGAGCAGGTGTCAGGTGCTGTTATTGCCATTGTATTAGTGTTATGCGCTGTGTTTATCCCAGTAGCGTTCTTAGGCGGTATTGCTGGACAAATGTATCGTCAATTCGCGGTTACGGTAGCTGTGGCAGTAGTAATTTCTGGCATTGTTGCTTTAACACTTACACCAGCATTGTGCGCAATTTTACTTAAAGAAGTACATAAAGAATCAAAATTCTTTAAGCCGTTTAATCGTGGATTTTTAAAATTAACAGACTTTTATTCATCGACAGTGAGCTTAACGTTGCGCCATAAGTTTATTGGTACTTTAGTCTTCAGCGGTATTATTCTGTTGGTTGTGATTTTACTAAGAAGTGTGCCTGGCAGCTTTGTGCCTGCGGAAGATCAAGGCTATGTAGTTACCGCTGTTATCATGCCAGACGGTGCGACCCTACGACGCACGATTAAAACGACACAAAATGTGCGTGCCGCGATTGCCAAAGACCCTGCAGTAGCTTTTGAATTTGCTGTCTATGGTTTTGATTTGATTGGTGGTGGTAATAAAACGAGTGCAGGTACCATGTTCGTCCGGCTAAAAGACTGGGCAGAGCGTACTACGACTGCTGACGATATCGTTAAAAAGCTGTTTGGTATAGGGATGAGTCAGCCTGATGGCATGGCAATCGCATTTAATCCACCTGCGATTCGTGGATTAGGTAGCTCTGGCGGGTTTGAAGTCTATGTGCAAAGTCGTGGTGATTCTGATCCTTTACACTTGTTTGCAGTAGTGAATAGTTTTACCGATGCACTCAAAAAAGAGAAGGAATTAGCGGGTATCAATACATTCTTCCGCCCAACAGTGCCTCAACTATTTGTGGAAGTTGACGAAGCTAAAGCTATTTCACAAGGTGTACCAGTGGCTGATATTTACGCCACCTTGCAAAGTACGATGGGCTCGCTATATGTGAATGACTTTAATAAGTCGGGTCGTACTTATAGAGTGCAATTGCAAGCTGAGGCAGAGTATCGCATGACAGCTGAAGACTTAGGCAAGGTATATGTACGCTCAACAGCAGGTCAAATGATTCCACTTTCAGCCTTGAGCAAAGTGAGTAATATTGTAGGTGCTGAGCAATTAGAGCGTTATAACGGTCTGCTTTCTGCCAAAGTTTTAGGGGGTGGTGCACCTGGCATTAGTTCTGGTGAGGCCATCAAAATGGTAGAGAAAGTTGCAGCAGAAAACCTACCTGACGGCTATCAAATTGCTTGGACTGGTCAAGCGTACCAAGAAAAACGTACAGGGTCCGCAGCTATTTTTGCATTCGGTTTTGCGATTATTATGGTGTTCTTGATTTTAGCCGCACAATTTGAAACTTGGGCACTACCATTGGCTGTGATTATGGCGGTGCCATTTGCTTTGGCAGGTGCTTTATTGGCTGTGCTATTGCGTGGTATGCCGAATGATATTTACTTCCAAATTGGTTTGATCACATTAGTTGGGTTGGCAGCAAAAAATGCAATTTTAATTGTAGAGTTTGCAAGCCAAAAAATGGAAGAGGGTATGCCTGTGGCGCAAGCTGCGCTTGAAGCTGCGAGAATGCGCTTTAGACCGATTGTCATGACATCAATGGCGTTTGTATTAGGTATCGTTCCGTTAGTGATTGCTACTGGGGCAGGTGCTGCAGCCCGCCGCAGTATGGGTACTGGTGTCCTCGGCGGTATGATATTAGCGACATTTGTGGCAACAATATTTATTCCACTGTTCTTCACTTGGTTAAGCAATACCCATGTGGATAGAAAACATCATGACAAAGGCTTAGTGCCGCAAGTAGATCACTCCAAGGAAACAGTATGATGAAGGACAATCAATCGAATAATATGACTCATAAAATCACAGACAATATCAACCTGAAGCTTGTTTCTTTGGCAGTAGCGGCAGCTTTGTTATCAGGGTGCCAATCGATATGGCCAGATTATTTGCGTCCTAAAGTAGCAGTGCCTGCACAGTATACTGAAGCGGCCGATCAAACTAAAGACAACGCAACTAGCCAAGTTTCAAATACATGGTGGACGCTGTATCAAGATCAGGTATTAAATGATTTGGTTACAAAAGCGTTGGTGAACAATACTGATATTAAATTAGCTGCCGCACGTATTGAAGAGGCCGATGCAGTGATGCGTGAAGTAGGCGCAGCGCTGTTCCCACAAGTAGACTTGAACGCTGCAGCCACGCGTACGCGCGTGACAGAAGCTGGTGCTAATCCAATATTTTCAGGTAATCCACGTAATGATTATATTGGTCAACTCGGCACGTCATTTGAGATTGACTTTTGGGGTAAGTTTCGTCGTGCTAAAGAGTCTGCGCGTGCTCAAGCATTATCTACCCGTTATGCAAAAGATACTGTTGCCTTATCGCTTGCAGGTTTAGTGGCAAGTAATTATTTGGTATTACGCAGTTTGGAGTCACAAATCGTCGTAACTCAAGACAACTTAAAAAGTCGTGATGATAGTTTAGCCTTAACTAAACGCCGCTTAGATGGTGGTGTTGCATCCGCTTTGGATGTGCATCAAGCTGAAGTCGCGAGCGCTAATCTAAGTGCACAATTAGCTGAGTTGACCAGAATGAGAGCCGTTACATTACATCAATTGGCTGTATTAACGGGTACTTTAGATTTGAATGTGGCCACAGCTGATATTAAGGCTTTGCCGATTCCTCCAACCCCCCCTGCAGGTTTACCTTCAAGCTTATTAGAAGCACGGCCAGATGTACGACAAGCTGAAGAGGATATGATTGCTGCAAATGCAAATATCGCTGTTGCGAAAGCTGCGTTATACCCAAGTATTTCACTCACTGCTAGTTTTGGTGGAGAGAGTTTAGAGCTAGGCGATATATTAAAATCCGCAGCGCGTATATGGTCTGGTGGTTTAAGTTTAAATCTGCCAATTTTTGATTCTGGTAGATTGAACTCAAAAGTTGACCAAGCTAGCGCTAAGCAAAAGCAAGCACTTGCCAGCTACGAAGGTGCCGTTCAAAACGCTTTTAGAGAAGTGAATGATGCTTTAATTAACTTACGACAATATACCGAACGCGAATCTGCGCTTAATAGAAGTCAGGAAGCAGCTAAAAAAGCCTTAGATGTTTCTGAAAATCGCTATAAGTCAGGCTATTCAGCATATTTAGATGTGTTAGATGCACAACGTGTTTACAATGACGCAGCATTAGCATTCATTCAAAGCCGCCAATCAAGGCTAGTAGCCACTGTAGACTTGTTTAAATCCTTGGGTGGTGGCTGGAAAGCGGATGCATTAGAGCAGACTAAATCAGGACGCTAACTTTTTTACAAGCTGACTTCCTACATCCTCAACGTAACTAACACGAATCCAATCTTCGTGACGTTCCAATGTTTCAGTAAATCTAACATGCATATCAGTGCCTAGAATATTCACTTTAAACGTATCATTTTTATTGAATTGAAGTCTAGGCACGATTAGCGACGCTTGTAATGAAACGCCATATTCTTCAGGCACGTACAGGCACGTAAAATTTGTTGCACTATTGCTGAAGTTTGCATTGATGTCATTGACGTTATCGACAATATTGCGTATTTTTCCTGCATTCATAGTGGTATTTTTTACTTCTACACAAAATGCAGTTCTACTTAGCACCTCAATACCAATGTGTAATTCATTTCCAGCCACTGGTTTGATGCTACGAATTACACCTACGCTCATACTATATTTGGACTCTTTTACAGATACACCTACCATCATGCCTAAGCTTACTTCATTAGCTTGTTTATTGACGCGCATGCCAATACCTTTACCACTTTCATCGACGATATTAGAGTAGCCAGCACCTAAATCCACATAAATGATGTTTGGCTCAGAACGACCCTTCACCATATTGTGAGAAGCTAATCTTTCCTCAAAAGTTTTTTCGCCTTTGTAAGTTTTTTCACCCCGCTGAACTTGTATGTTTTCATATTGTTTGATTTGAGTGCACGTATCTTCAAAGCCATAAGTAGTCGTGGCTGTTTTAGCAGTTTTAGTACGTTCTTGGCTTCTACGTTGACGTTTATAACCTGCACGAGACCATTCTGTGCGTAAAACTTCTAGCGTGGGTAAGAAATATTTGCTATTGATAAACTCCCCTAGTGCTAATTGTCTAGGCGATATGTTAAATTCAATCGCAGAAATACATAATTCAATTTTAGAATTGATGGTATCAAAACACCAATAGCGATAAGAGTCTGAAGGTGTAAAGTTTCTAATGCGTTTAGCTGGCAGATTAACCGCAGAATCTACATAAAATAGATGTTTCTTCTCATCAAAAACACTTTCAACTACACTTTTAGCTGCCCATTTAGTCAGCAATTTACTCACAATATCAATTTGCTGTCTTTTGAAACTTAAGCTTTCTAAACTACCGAGCATACATGCGTGGATATAAGCCACCGAAAGTGTGATAGGTTCTTGCTCTGAATAGAGCGTTACACTGCTTTCTACTAATGAATTATTTTCAGCAAGTTTATATAATTGCGCTATTTGTAGCCAAACATTGGCTGGTGAACTATTAAAGTTGTAATAGCGCCATTTAACCATTTGTGTCGCGCTGTTCATGGCACGACCTAACATTAGAGGCAGCAATGGATGATTTACTAATCCTAGATTTTCAATAAGCGTGAAGTAAACTAAAAATATTTGGCGATGATAAAAAAAGACAGATTGCGTGATACGCTCTTCAAGCTCAATACCGATATTTTCAATATTGATGTAGTGCGATGTGATTCTTTCGACAATGATGTGTGTTTTTTCGTCAATCGCAAGTAATGCCTGTAAATATTGTTCATCTTTGAAGCATCCATTCTTGAAATCTTCATTCAATTTTTTTGTGCAATATTCTATAGCAGACATATCATCCATACCGCTCAGTTCATTAGCCCAAGCCAAGCTAGCATTAGCTTTTGATGTTAATGATTTACTAAATATTTTTTTAAGTAATTTCATATTATGTTTTATATCTTAATTGAAGATATGTTAGTAACAGCAAATAATATGCCAGCTGTTTTTTCATAAAACTCTTGATCACTAACTCATTGTGGATTTAAAGTAGATTCGGCGTAAATAGCCCGTAAGAGCTATTAGTTTGAAAGTTAGAGCGAGGGCTAGGTAAAGAAATTTATCTAGGGTAATTGATTTTTACCCAATCATTTTTGCTATCAATACTATCGCTTAGCGTTACTTTATCAAGCATGCCAGCTATTGATATTTCATAATGGGTATGTGGAATAAATTCAATTCTAGGCAGTACCAGCATAGACTCTGTGGATATGCCTGCTTCAATTGGCAGATATAAACCAGAAAAACTAGACTTTTCTTCTAACGATGTATTGTAAGCCGCCTGTTTATTTCCATCAGATTCCGACTCATCCGCAGATCGCAACTGAGCCCATTTTGCGTGATGAGATAAAATCTCTATACCGACCTGCATTTGACGATTGGCTTTTGGTCTAATGCTTCTAATCACGGCGATAATCATTTCTTGCTTTGCATTTGCTAGGACTAGGCCAACTAACTGGCCGACCGCTGTCTTGGTATTTAACTCTCTACTTGCAACTGCGCCTAAACCTTGATTACTTTCATCAATAATTATCCAATGATGATTGATCGTATCAACATTAAGCGTATTTTGAGTGCCTTTAATGATGTGATGAGTTCTAAATCTTTGCTCTAACAATCTAGCTTCGTTTGACAATCTAACACCATAATTAAGCTGGCCGTTTTCATTTGATTTAATTCGTAGACATATTTCCTTAATGCCATGTACTACATTTGCCGTTGTTGATATTTTTCGTCTGATTGCTTTTCTTCGCTGCCGAATATAATTATCACGCGACCACTCTCTTAATAACAATTCTAATGTTTCAGCCAGCGCTTTGATTTGATGGGGTTCGACTATTAATGGCGTATCTAAGAATGTGATAGAAGAGTAGTTTGATAAAGAATCAGCTGTTTTGACTGAAAGTTCAATAATGATCGCTTGTATTGATTTTTCCAATGAATCAATCTGCCAATAGATACCCGTCTCAGTAGGACTTAAGTGCCGAATTCTTTTGGCACCGTTATCCTTTGCCAAGTCTACATAAAATAAAAATTTGCCAGGATTAAACTCTTTGGAGATTTCAACATTTATTAGCTGGCTTCGTAATAATTTGCTAGCAATATCAATACCTTGCCTGCTTAAATTGATTTGCAGTAAAGTATCTAGCATATACGTCTGTAATAGCAATGCACTTAGCGTTACTTTATTGACAGGCTGTTCATCATTTAATAAAACTTGATTTAACAGTTGGTTGCTTTCAGCAATTTCAAATATTTTGTGTAGTTGTAGCCAAACTTTTGGGGCCAATCCAACATTTACAAAGCTACGCCACTTAAGCATTTCAAAGGCTTGATTGACTGCAGCATGCATATAGCGGTTTGCAAGCTCTTTTTTATGTTGTTTAGGATGATTGCAAAAGTCATTGAGCAGTGATAGATAGCCACTGTAGAGTTGCTTATGAAAGTTATAAACAACAGTTAATATATTGTTTTCTACACTTGAACTCATCAATTCAAAGCGTATAAATTGCTGACTTAACTTATTTAATACCGGGCTGGTTTTTCGTGCTACGTCATCAATGATATTACATACCGTTTTTACGGCTAATGTCTTATCAGACATTGCAAATGTTAAGCCTCGTGTTGCAGACTCCAATGCAGTCAACTCGTCTTGACTGTTAATGGTTTCCAGCCAGGCTAGATGTTTGCTAGGGATGTCATTAATGACACTGCCAATAATTTCTTGGAAAATCTTTCTCATTTAATCTAGTTTTTTATCAAAACACCTAAATATTTGATTTTATTATTCATAACCAAAATAGCATAATTCAAGAATAAACTCTACCAAAGGCGACTATTCAAAATAGGGGCTGCATAGTGATTGCTAAGGCTATTACTTATGAGGCTAAACGCATAGCCATGATAAAATGATTTCATTTCCATTAAGTAGTTTTTAATATGACCGTACGTACACGATTTGCGCCTAGTCCCACAGGTTTCTTACATATTGGTGGTGCTCGCACTGCTTTGTTTTCGTGGGCTTTTGCTAAAAAGCATCATGGTGATTTTATTCTGCGTATTGAAGATACCGATGTGGCGCGCAGTACACCAGCAGCAGTTCAAGCGATACTTGACGGTATGCAATGGCTAGAGCTAGATTATGACGAAGGTCCATTTTACCAAATGCAACGTATGGAAACATATAAAAAGACCCTGCAAAAAATGTTAGAAGATGGTACCGCATACCACTGCTATTGTAGTAAAGAAGAGCTTGATGCTTTGCGTGAAAGCCAAATGCTGCAACAGTTGAAGCCGCGTTACGACGGTCGTTGGCGCCCTGAAGCTGGTAAAACGTTGCCAGCAGTACCGCAAGATGTAGCACCAGTAATTCGTTTTAAAAATCCGCAAACAGGTAACGTTGTTTGGCAGGATTTAGTCAAAGGTGAGATTAGCATTGCGAATCAAGAGTTAGATGATTTGATCATTGCGCGTGGAGATGGCACGCCAACTTACAATTTCTGTGTAGTGGTTGACGATTGGGAAATGGGCATAACTCAAGTGATTCGTGGGGATGACCATGTGAATAACACGCCGCGGCAAATCAATATGTTATTGGCACTTGGCGCAACTATCCCGCAATACGCGCATTTATCAATGATTTTAGGAAATGACGGGCAAAAATTATCTAAGCGCCATGGTGCTGTGAGTGTGATGCAATATGATGATGATGGTTATTTGCCAGAAGCTGTGTTGAATTATTTGTCACGATTGGGTTGGAGTCATGGCGATGATGAAGTGTTTTCGATGCAACAATTTTGCGAATGGTTTGATTTAGACCATATCACACCTTCAGCCGCGCAATTTAATACTGAAAAGCTCAATTGGCTAAACGCGCATTACATCAAATTAGCCAGCACTGACTATTTGGTTAAAGATATCACTAAGCGTTTAGCTAAATTAAACATTACGGTTACCTCACAACCTAATTTATCAGCTGTCATTGATTTATACAAAGAGCGCGTAAACACACTCAACGAGCTTGCGGCAAATATTGCCTATTTTTATCAGAAACCACTGATTGATGTTGATGCGGCAGAAAAACATTTGACTGCTGAAATTAAACCTGCCATTGCATCATTGACAACTTTGTTAACGACTGTGGAGTGGCAAGCGGAAAATATACATCATGCAATCAATGAAGTGATTACACAGCATCAGTTAAAATTTCCTAAAGTGGCTATGCCGCTGCGTGTGCTGCTAACAGGCATTGCCCAATCACCAAGTATTGATCAAGTCATGGCGTTGTTAGGTAGAGATGAAGTGATGGCTAGAATCGCACTGTGGAATTAAGGCAATGCTAATAGCATATTAGCTATTGAAATTATTATAATCGCCCTCAATGTTATATTTGAGACGAGTTTGGTTTTAAGTGAGAGCGATTTAAGCCAAAAATTAGCTGAAAATTGATAGAACAAAATCTAGCACCGTTAGTCTCAACAAGAGTAACATCAGTAATGTAGCTGATGGTACGTCACATTTAATTAACTCCAAGCAATAGGAGACATCATGAATCAAAAAGGGCAAATGTTACAAGACCCATTTCTTAACGCTTTACGTAAAGAACACGTCGCTGTATCTATCTATCTCGTTAACGGTATTAAATTACAGGGTCAAGTGGATTCATTCGATCAATATGTGATTTTGCTTAAAAATACCGTCACTCAAATGGTTTACAAACATGCTATTTCAACAATTGTACCTGCTCGCGCAGTGACGATTGCCTTGCCAGAAGGCGATGAATAACCGTTGAAAGATTTGTTTGAAAGGCCAAGCGGTTTTGATGCTGCAATTTTAGTAAGTGTAGATTTTGGTGATACTGATTACGAAGAAAGTTTAGATGAACTTCGTCAGTTGAGCCTGAGCGCTGGCTTAGCGATACGCGGTACTATCCAAGGTAAACGCTCAGCGCCAGATGCTAAGTTGTTCATCGGTAGCGGCAAAGCAGATGAACTCAAGCAGATGATGCATGCGAGTGAATCTAATATTGCAGTATTCAATCATGATTTAAGTCCTTCACAACAGCGTAATCTAGAGCGCATGTTAGAAGCGCGTGTTGTAGATAGAACGGGGCTGATTCTTGATATATTCAGCCAGCGCGCGCAGAGTCATGAAGGTAAATTGCAGGTTGAGCTTGCACAACTAGAGCATTTATCGACAAGATTAGTCCGTGGCTGGACGCATTTGGAACGTCAGAAAGGTGGTATTGGTGTACGCGGCGGGCCAGGTGAAACACAACTAGAACTTGATAGACGAATGTTGCGTATACGCGTAAGGCAATTGCGAGAAAAGCTGATTAAGCTCAAAGCGCAACGTAATATGCAACGTAAGTCTCGTAAGCGTTCTAATGTGATGACTGTGTCGCTTGTAGGGTATACCAATGCAGGTAAATCGACGGTATTTAATCGCTTAACTAAAGCTGATATTTATGTGGCTGATCAGTTATTTGCGACCTTAGATACCACGACGCATAAAGTGTTTATTGAAGGTTGTGGTTCTACAGTACTTTCAGATACGGTAGGATTTATTAAGCATTTGCCACATGCATTGGTTGAAGCGTTTAGTGCTACCTTGGAAGAGGCTGCGCAAGCTGATATGTTGCTACATATAGTTGACACAGCGAGCACTAACCGTGATGAACAAATTGCACAAGTCAATAAAGTATTGTTAGAAATCGGTGCCGCAAATGTGCCGCAGATTTTGGTGCATAACCAAATCGATAGAGTCGGTTTAGCGCCTGCAGTAGGTCGAGATGAATATGGTAGAATTATATCTATTCATGTATCAGCTAAAACGGGTGAGGGTCTGGATTTGTTGAGATTAGCCATGACCGAACACAACCAATATTTGCAAAAACTCAGCACGGAAGAAAGCGCTTTTGTTTAAATTTTTTTGGAGCTTTGAATGATTAAATTTCCCGGATGGGGACAACGCAATAACGAAGGTCCGCCTGATTTGGATCAAGTGATGCGCGATTTGAGTCGTAAAATCAACAATTTATTTGGTAAGGGTAGTGGTAATCAGCCTAATCGTCAGCCTAGTGGCACTAGCTCAAATGGTGTTAATTTGCCTATATTGCCAATCATCGCAGTGATTGCTGTGATTTGGTTAGGGTCAGGTTTTTATATTGTTGATCAAGGTTCACTCGGTGTAGTACAGCGTTTTGGTAAATTTATTGATACCACTGAGCCTGGACCGCGCTGGCACTTACCTTTTCCATTAGAAAAGGTTGATGTGGTTAACATGGAGCAAGTACGTAGGCTAGAAGTTGGCTACCGAAGTAATGGTGAAGGAACGGGCAGTAAAACCAAACAACCTAAAGAAGCCTTAATGTTGACTGAAGATGAAAACATTATCGATTTGCAATTTGCCGTGCAATATAACCTTAAAAACGCAAAGGATTATCTATTTAACAATCGTGATACTGATGATGCAGTGATGTCAGCTGCTGAAACAGCGATTCGTGAAGTAGTTGGTAAAAATAAGCTGGATGATTTATTGCAAAAAGGTTTGCAAGATACTTCAGAGCGTATGCAGGCCATATTAGATAGCTATAAAACAGGTGTAAAAATCATTAGTGTCTCATTGCAAAGCGCACAACCACCTGAGCAAGTGCAAGAGGCTTTTGAAGATGTAAACCGTGCTAACCAAGATAATCAACGTCAAATCAATGAAGGTCAGGCTTATGCGAATGATGTCATCCCCAAAGCGCGCGGTACTGCTTCAAGATTAATTGCGGAGTCAGCAGGATATAAGTTAAAAATTGAAAATGAAGCTAAAGGTAATGCCAGTCGCTTCGATCAGATTTTAACGCAATACAACAACGCACCAGAAGTAACGCGTCAACGTCTGTTTTTAGATGCACAAGAACAGATATTATCGAGTGTAAGCAAAGTGGTCGTGGATCAAAAAGCGGGCAGTATGTTGTATTTGCCGCTAGATAAACTCATGAGCGCAGGTGGTGCAGCCACACAACAACAATCACAATCTATGCAGTCACTTAATCCGCAGGCAGCGCCAGCAGCCGATACAAGTGCAGCTGCGGCAACTGACCGTACACGTGATGCTTTCCGTAGCCGTGATAGAGAGAGTAGATAGGAGCACATGATGAAAAATTTAACGAGTGGTCTTATTGTCGCAATCGCTGCAATTTTGTTATTCACTATGTCAGCCTTTACTGTAAATCAAACACAGTTTGTATTGGTAAAGCGTTTAGGTGAAATTATTGCAGTAAAAAAAGAACCTGGGCTTTATTTTAAAGTGCCATTGGTCGATGATTTGAAATATTTTGATAATCGAATCTTAACGCTGGATGGTGAGCAGCCAGCTAAATTTAATACTAGTGAAAATAAATATATGCTAGTGGATTCTTTTGTAAAATGGCGTATTGTCGATCCAGCAAAATACTATGTTTCTATCAAAGAAGGTGGAGAGGCTGCTGCTGAGGATAGACTTTCAAAAGTAGTGAATGCTGGGCTACGTACGGAATTTGGTAAACGTACCGTGCACGATGTGATTGCTGGTGAACGTAACGCTGTGATGGATAGTTTACGTCAAAAAGCGGATTTAGAAGCGCGTCAAATGGGTATTCAAGTGGTAGATGTACGCTTAAAACGTGTGGATTACTCTGAAGACATTAGTAAATCTGTGTTTGATCGTATGATTTCAGAACGTAAGCGTATTGCTAATCAGTTGCGCTCTGAAGGTTCTGCCGCCTCTGAAAAAATTCGTGCCGATGCAGATAAACAACGTGAAGTGATTATTGCAGAAGCTTATCGCGATGCACAAAAAACTAAAGGTGAAGGTGATGCTTCGGCAGCAGCCATTTATAATCAGTCATATAGTCGTAACCCTGAATTTTATGCTTTCTACCGCAGTACCGAAGCTTATAAAAATAGCTTTAAGAGTAAGAGTGACGTAATGGTACTTGATCCAGGTTCGGACTTCTTTAAGTACATGCGTAGTCCGTCTAAAAAGTAAATCTTTTGAATAGTATATTACTAACTGCACTAGGCTTGATGCTTGTACTAGAGGGGCTTATGCCTTTACTAGTACCGCAAGCATGGCGCGATACCTTCAAGCGTATGATAGAACTAAAAGATGGGCAGTTACGCTTTGTTGGTTTGATGTCGATGCTAGGCGGCTTAGTGCTGATTTATTTAAGTCAGAAATAACAATCCAGAAAATTAAAGCAAAAAAAATTAAAGCATAAAAATTAAAGTAAGTGATGGAAAAAAATGCGTAATTGGTTACTCCCCGAATATATTGAAGATGTACTGCCCGCAGAAGCTGCACGCATAGAAACATTGCGTCGTAGACTGTTGGACTTATTCAAAGTGCATGGTTATCAATATGTCATTCCACCGATGCTAGAGTACATGGAGTCGCTGATTACAGGCGTGGGACATGATTTAGATTTAGCTACATTCAAAGTGGTGGACCAATTAACGGGTCGGCTGATGGGGGTGCGCGCGGATATGACGCCTCAAGTTGCACGTATTGATGCGCATCTGCTTAATAATCAAGGGATTACGCGTTTGTGCTATGCAGGTAGTGTGCTACGTACCAAGCCAGATGGATTGGCACTCACGCGCGAGCCTCTGCAGTTAGGCGCTGAGTTGTATGGTCATGCTAGTGTGGCTGGCGACATTGAAATCCAATGTTTGCTCATTAAAGCATTACAGGCAATTGGTATTTCTGAAGTGCATATGGATTTTAGCCATGTGAATGTGTTTGGTAGTTTGATTGAATCTAGTCATATTGCCCCACAACTTGAACAAGAACTATACGCTGCGTTGCAAAGTAAGGACCAGTCTGCTGTTGCCTCACTTTCTAAAGATTTAGATAAAGTCACACGAGAAGCTTTAATCCATTTAACCACGTTGAATGGCGATAAATTAATATTGGCCAAAGCCGCCAAAGTATTGCCAGCGATATCAGCGATACAAAATGCGCTTAATGATTTAACACAAGTGAGTGCGGCTTTAGAAAATTTAGATGTAACAGTGAGTTTTGATTTAAGCGAGCTACGCGGCTACCACTACCATAGTGGTATTGTATTTGCCGCTTACGCACAAGGATACAAAGGCCCACTGGCTTTGGGTGGACGTTACGATGAAGTTGGCCAAGCTTTTGGCCGTGCTCGTCCAGCCACAGGGTTTAGCTTGGATTTACGTGGTGTGGTCACTGCTTTACCACCTGCCATGCCAGTGATGGCAATATTTGCACCAGCTGATGCAGATAAAGATTTAGTCATTAAAATTGAGGCACTGAGAGCAGAAGGTCAAGTGGTTGTGCAAGAGATTGCAGACAACGATTCAAAATTATTGGCAGCCGATATGCATGAATTAAATTGCGATAGAAAATTAGTACATTACAATTCTGGTTGGCACATCGTTGCGATTGATAAAGAGCACACTTAAAACACGCGTAGGCATTTTACTAAGGTAAACAGCGCATATGAAATTCAAAAATATACAAATTAAAATTATAAAGTCATCGTTATGGTAAACAAAGTAGCAAAGAATGTAGTCGTCATCGGTACACAATGGGGCGATGAAGGTAAAGGTAAAATCGTCGATTGGCTGACTGACCATGCGCAAGGGGTAGTGCGTTTTCAAGGTGGTCATAACGCGGGTCATACATTAGTTGTGGGGCAAGGTGCTGCACAACGTGTCTATAAATTAAACCTAGTACCCTCTGGCATTGTTCGTAGTGGCGTTAATTGTTATATCGGCAATGGTGTTGTGCTCGATGCAGGTCACTTGTTAAGCGAGATAGCAGCGCTGGAAAAAGATGGGCTAGAGGTTAGAAATCGCTTAAAAGTCAGCCCAGGCTGTCCGCTGATATTAGATTATCATGTACGTTTAGATGTAGCACGTGAACTAAAGCGCGGTGCTGATAAAAAAATCGGCACGACTGGTAAAGGCATAGGCCCAACTTACGAAGATAAAGTGGCGCGTCGTGCGTTGCGTTTATACGACCTATTTTATCCAGAGCAATTTAGCGAAAAATTACGTGATGTATTGGATTATCACAACTTTGTACTCACTAAATACTTAGGTGCTGAAGCCGTTGATTTCAATCAGCAGCTTGATTCCGCATTACAAAAAGCCGACTTAATCAAACCGTTAGTCGCCGATATTTCAGCTGCTTTATATGAAGCTAATGCGGCAGGACAAAACTTGTTATTTGAGGGTGCGCAAGGTACGTTATTAGATGTTGATCACGGTACTTACCCGTACGTGACTTCTAGCAATTGTGTATCAGGCCAAGCTGCAGCGGGCACTGGCGTTGGGCCAAGCATGTTGCATTATGTATTAGGCATTACGAAAGCTTACACAACCCGTGTTGGTGGTGGACCTTTCCCAAGTGAGTTAGACATTGAATCGGAGAATTGCCCAGGCAATCAAATGTCAGTGAAAGGCAAGGAAATAGGCACGGTGACCAAACGTAAACGCCGCTGTGGTTGGTTTGATGCCGCAGCATTACGTCGATCAGCGCGGATTAATGGCTTAACAGGTTTGTGTATCACCAAGTTGGATGTGTTGGATGGTATTGAAGAGCTGAATATTTGTACTGGCTATATGCTGGATGGCAAGTTACTCGATTTATTGCCTATCGGTGCAGATGATGTTGCACGTTGCGAACCAATCTATGAAACTGTGCCGGGTTGGAGTGGCAACACCTTTGGTGTGAAAACTTGGGATGGTTTACCGGCAAATGCACAAACTTATCTTAAGCGTTTAGAAGCGCTTTGTGGCGTGCCAGTCGATATTGTTTCTACAGGCCCAGAGCGTGATGAGACGATAGTATTGCGTCATCCATTTGCTTAACTAGTCGATTGTGAAAAGCGCATCTAAGCAACGTCTAGCATGGGCAATTACGGGTTCAGGGCATTATCTTAAAGAGTGTTTAGACATCATCCATACTCTGGATGATGTTGATTTGTTTTTAAGTAAAGCAGCGGCTGAAGTCTTGCAACAATATGGATATAAACACAATGTCGGCAAAGTCTATCAGGACAAAACTGCCAGTAGTGTGCCAGTAGAGTTGTTCTATGAAGGTAAATATCATACGCTAGTCATCGCGCCTGCAACCTCAAATACCATTGCTAAAATGGTCTGTGGTATCTCGGATAATTTAGTCACCAACCTTTATGCCCAAGCGGGTAAAACGTGCGTACCTAGCATTATCTTTGCCTGTGATACAGCGCCTGAACTAGAGTCTGATGCGCCACGCAATCATGTAGTAAAAGTCTACCCACGCAGTATAGATTTAGAAAATGTAGCAAAAATCAAAACTTATGAAGCCACTACTGTTGTGGAAGATATGCAAAGTTTGAATGACAGCATACAAGCAAGACTTAAAGCTAGTCTTGCTTTAAGTTAATACTTTCCTTAAATCTTATGGCTAAAAACTTACTTTTTTTAACTGGCAAACTTGCTGAAAAAAGTCTGACTAAAGTATTAGCGCAAGTGCAAAGTAATCCTAAAACACCCGCTTTCAAATATCGCATACAGCAAATTGGCGTATCTGTTGCTGCGTTGATGACGCCAGATTTAATCGCGCGTCGTGTTAAAGAAACTGGTGATGCAGATAAAGTGATTCTGCCTGGACTTTGCCAGGGTGATTTAACCCAGCTTGAAGCGCAATATGGTGTGCCTGTTGAGCGTGGCCCTGCAGATTTAAAAGACTTACCGCAATATTTTGGGCAAGGCGGAGTAGCGCCTGACTTAAGTCAATATAGCGTGAAGATTTTTGCCGAAATTGTAGATGCGCCATTTTTAAGTGTTGAAGGCATCATCAAAAAGGCACAGATATACCAATCGCAAGGCGCCAATATTATTGATTTAGGTTGCCTGCCTGCCGTGCCTTTCCCCCATTTGACTGATGCAATTAAGGCATTGAAGGCATTGGATTTTAAAGTTAGTGTAGATTCACTCAATACCGATGATTTGCTAGCTGCAGGTCATGCAGGCGCTGATTATCTGCTTAGCTTGACTGAGAAAACGCTATGGATTGATGATGAAGTTGCCGCTACACCAGTGTTAATCGCAGCTAAGCCACATACGTTGGCTTCTTTGTATCGCGCAATTGATAAATGTTTAGCATCTGGAAAACCCTTTATTGCGGATGCGATTTTAGACCCGATTCATTTTGGTTTAACCAACTCAATCGTACGCTACCAAAAGTTACGCAAAAAATATCCTAGCATTGACATTATGATGGGCATAGGCAACTTAACGGAACTCACTGATGCAGATACCACAGGCATCAATGCATTGCTATTTGGCATCATTAGCGAGCTGAATATTAATGCAGTGCTAGCTACTTCAGTAAGCCCACATGCAGTGAATGCGATTGCTGAAGCAGATGTCGCTAGGCGCATCATGCACGCCGCAAAGCTTGATGACAGGCTACCAAGAGGCTACAGCAAAGGATTGCTAGGCTTGCATGATAGGCGCCCATTTACCTATTCTGCAGATGAAATTAAAGAAATTGCCGCACAAATTAAAGACCCAAGTTTCCGCATTCAAGTGAGTGAGGCGGGTATGCATATTTATAATCGTGATGGCTTGCATGAGGCTGTGGATCCATTTGCTTTATATCAATATTTAAAAGTTGAGGACGATGCTTCTCACGCTTTCTACTTAGGGGTTGAGCTCGCACGCGCACAAATTGCTTGGCAACTTAAGAAGCGCTATGTCCAAGACCAAGAAATTGAATGGGGCGTTGCAACCCAAACGTCAGAGAATGTTGCTAAAAATAGCGCCGATAAAAATGGACATCGTGAAGCTTCAATGAAAGAGCGTCGCGAATTGGCTAAGAAGACTTAACTCATGATTTTAGAAACAATCATTACCAGCGTAGATACAGATGGCAAAGCACATGTGACGCCGTTTGGAATACGTATACAAGAGGGGTTGGTGGTGATTTCGCCTTACAGGCCTTCCGTTACGTTAGATAATATTTTGGCTACACAATGTGCAGTCATAAACTTAACCGATGATGTGCGCGTATTTGCTGCAGCACTCACCAAAAGACAAGCTTGGGAAGTGGTACCCGCAGAGAAAATAATAGGGGTTAGGCTAGCCAATACGCTAGCCCATAAAGAATTAAAGCTCGTAAGCGTTAAGCAGGATGATACTAGGCCACAGTTATTTTTAGAAGTGATACATGAAGTCCAGCATCAACCATTTCAAGGTTTTAACCGCGCACAAGCTGCTGTGATAGAGCTTGCGGTACTGGCTAGTCGCTTGAATATATTGCCTAAAGAGAAAGTAATGATGGAAAAACAATATTTACAAATTGCTATCAATAAAACGGCAGGCGAACGTGAATTAGAAGCGTGGGGTTGGTTAGTAGAAAAGATAGATAATTTTTATGCTGAACAGTCAGGTGAGAATTTTGCTTAATGGAATTTGGGCATGACGCAGCTGCTTGTTAGCGTCACGAGTGTTGCTGAAGCACAAATCGCACTAGAAAATGGTGTGGATATCATTGATTTAAAAGATCCTGCCGCAGGTGCATTGGGTGCATTGCCACTTAGTCAAATAGAGGAGATTGTAGACTTTATCGACGAGCGAAAGCTTGTTAGTGCAACCATAGGTGATATACCTATGCAGTCACAACTCATTTTTGATAGTGTTGCAAAATTAACTAATATTAAAGTGGATTTTATCAAAATAGGTTTTTTCCCGACTGATGACTACCAAGCGACTTTAGATAGGTTAAAAACCATCACGTCAAAAGGAGTGAAGTTAGTTGCAGTATTATTCGCTGAGCACCAATATTCTGACACCTTGATTAGATCGATTCAGCAAGCAGGTTTTAATGGTGTTATGTTGGATACCGCACAGAAGGACGGAAATACATTCATGTATTATCACTCCGCGGTAAATTGTAAAAAATTTGCAAAAAGAGTCTTAGAGTTTGGTATGTCTTTTGGACTTGCTGGTTCTTTACAATTACAACATGTTGTGGCCGCTAAAGAATTAAAACCAACCTATATTGGTTTTAGAGGTGGGGTGTGTGAAGAGAATAAGCGTGAGTTTTGTCTAAATTCCGACAAAATTAGGGCGATACGTAAAGCATTGTAAATTTGTTGTAAAAAACCAACAAATTGTTGAGATAAAACACCAGCAACCGCAGTTTTATTCATGATAAGCATTGCGTTAAATAATTGCTTTGCGTATTATCAGGCTGTAGAAATATTTAGAAGTACATTAATTAGGAGCCAAAACGAATGAAAAATAATCTTATTAAAATCGCAGTTGCAGCAACATTAAGTTTCGCGGCTTTCACTGCATCAGCAGATGATATGTACCGTGGTGCTTGGTACCTAGTTCCAGGTGTTAGCTACATGAACACGGATAGTGATTTAGATGCTAACAATGGCGGTGGTGCATTTATTAAATTAGGTAAAGAGCTAAGTGAAAGCTGGGACATTCAAGGCGGTTTAGGTTATAACCGTGCTGGTGAAGATACAGGTATTGCTGGTGCAGGTGGTCGTTATAAACAAACGACTTTAGGCGTAGATGCGCTATATATGTTCAGCCGTGATAAATTCCGTCCATTCTTGTTGGCTGGTTTAGGCGCTGCCCGTAATAATGTTGATTACAGCGGTATTCCAGCGCTTCAAGATAGATCAAAAACATCATGGTTAGCTGATGTTGGCCTAGGTGCTCAGTACTTGTTCAATGACTCTTTCGGTTTGCAAGCTGATTTACGTCATCAATGGTCAAAATCAAACGCAAAAGCGCCAGGTACATCATTCGATGCAGATGGCACAATCGGTAATACATTACTTAATTTAGGTGGTATTTTCCGCTTCGGTGCTCCAGCGCCTATGCCAGTTGCTGCTGTAGAGCCAGCTCCAGAGCCAGCTCCAGCACCTATGGCTGATGCAGCTCCAGCTCCAGCGCCAGAACCAGTTCCTGCTGCTGTGCCATGCAACCCAAAACTTGAAACAGTGACTATTTCTGCTGAAAAACTATTTGGTTTTGATAAAGCTAAACTTCAGGATGGTTCTAAACCAATTCTTGATGATGCAGCGGCTAAAATCAAAGGTAATCCAGAACTTCAAGTAGTGTTAGTGACTGGTCACACAGATCGTATCGGTTCTGCTGCTTACAACTTAAAACTATCAGAGCGCCGTGCTAACCAAGTGAAAGACTACTTAGTTTCACAAGGTGTAGATGCAAGCCGTCTAAAAGCAATTGGTAAAGGTGAAGCTGAACCAGTTTCTGATTGTAAAGGTGTTAAAGGTAAAAAATTAATCGAATGCCTAGCACCAGATCGTCGTGTTGTTATTTCAGCAGAAGGTCAAACTGAGTCAGGTTGTAAATAATTGATTAAATGAACACTTAGTCACTAATTGTTAAACTAAATTAAGTAATTAAGTTAAATTTAAGCACTAAAACTAAAGCCTCGCAATTGCGGGGCTTTTTTATTGGTAAAATAAACGCATGTCTAATACAAATAAACTTTCACATCCTAGTATCACTGCGGACCTTATTATTGAAGCACGCTGGATTGCAACTGCGGTATCAAACCAGCCCGTACTAGAAAATCATGCAGTCATCGTATGTGCAGGTTTAATCGTTGAAATATTGCCTATTACTGATGCTAGACAAAAATATTCAGCAACGTCACTCGCGTGTTTGGACGACCATGTATTGATTCCAGGATTAATCAATCTGCATACCCATGCTGCTATGAGCTTAATGCGTGGTATTGCAGATGATATTCCTTTAATGCCATGGTTAAATGACCATATATGGCCAGCTGAACGAGCAGTAGTTTCAGAACGTTACGTAAAAGATGCTTCATTATTAGCTTCTGCTGAAATGTTAAGTGGCGGCATTACTTGTTTTAATGATATGTATTTTTATCCACAAGCCACAGCCGTTGCCGCTAGCCAGGCTGGTATGCGTGCTAATCTGGGTTTGGTTGTAATGGAGTTTCCCTCAGCATACGCAAGTGATGCCGATGATTATTTGCAAAAAGGTGGTGTCGCCCACGATAGCTGGCGCAGTAATCCACTCATCACCTCATCTTTAGCGCCACACGCACCTTATACTGTTTCTAATCAAACTTTTGAGAAAGTGATTACCTATGCCGAGCAATTAGGCGTGGGTATTCATACACATTTGCACGAAACACGCGACGAAATAGCGAAATCTGAAGCGCAATTTGGTTTGCGGCCATTACAAAGAGTCGCTGAGTTTGGTTTATTAGGCCCGAATTTAATTGCCGCGCATTGTGCCCATTTGCAACCCAATGAAATCGATTTGCTCGCTGAGTATGGTTGCCATGTTGCACATTGTCCTAGCTCAAATTTAAAACTTGCCAGTGGAATAGCGCCAGTTGCGCAATTATTATCGCGTGGGGTGAATGTTGGATTAGGCACTGATGGTGTAGCAAGCAATAACCGTTTAGATATTTTCGCAGAAATGCGTTTAGCTGCACTATTAGCAAAAGGCATTAATGAAGACGCGACAGTGCTTCCGGCACATCAAGCGCTTGAAATGGCGACGATAAACGCAGCTAAAGCGATGAGTTTAGAGCAAAAGATAGGCTCAATTGAAGTGGGAAAATTAGCTGATTTAGTCGCTGTAGAATTGAGTGATTTGGCTTCAGCACCTTATTACGATGCAATCTCACATTTGATATATAGCTGCGGACGTGAACATGTGACCCATACTTGGGTAGCAGGTGAATTACGCTATAGTAATGGTGTCTATGCCAATATAGAACCGATGGAATTAAAGGAAATTATTAACACATGGCAACCAAAACTCATGCAACACAAACTGAAGCAGCACACACTATGAGCGCAGATTTTATGAACGCAGACGAATTAGAGTTGCAAAAGTTTGGCGACCTCGCACATAAGTGGTGGGATAAAAATAGCGAATTCAAACCTTTGCACGAGCTGAATCCATTAAGATTAGGCTATATAGATGGCCTTGTGAGCTTGAAAGGCAAGCGTGTGCTTGATGTAGGCTGTGGCGGCGGTATTCTATCAGAATCTATGTACTTTAAAGGTGCAGATGTGACTGGTATTGATTTAGGTGAAAAGGCACTCAGTGTAGCTAAGCTGCATCAGCTAGAAAGTGGCGCAAAAGTCGCTTATGAATATATTTCTGTAGAGCATTTAGCGGCAGAACAGCCTGCTAGTTTTGATGTGGTCACGTGCATGGAAATGTTAGAGCATGTGCCAGATCCTGCGGCGATTGTTACCGCGTGTGCCCAGTTAGTTAAGCCAGGCGGCTCGGTATTTTTTTCTACGATTAACCGTAACCCTAAATCTTATTTGTTTGCTGTCATTGGCGCAGAATATCTATTGAATTTATTACCAAAAGGTACGCACGATTACGCGAAATTCATTAAGCCTTCTGAGTTATCAAGCTGGGTTAGGCGAACTGATTTGAACGTAGCAAACATGCGTGGCATGGGCTATAACCCAATTACTCAACACTACAGTTTGGGTGATGACGTGTCTGTAAATTATATGATGCACACTGTTAAATCAGTGGTTTAAGTATGGTGTTATTTGATTTAGACGGCACTTTAGTCGATACCGCCCATGATTTAGGCTTAGCGCTCAATATGCAATTAGCACGTTATGGTAAGCCTGCGCTTACACACGATGAAATTTGGCCAATCGCTTCACATGGCTCACGAGGCTTATTAGCATTAGGTTTTGGCATTACACCCTCACATAAAAACTTTGAAGGCATGAAGGCTGAGTATTTAGATCTATACGAAAGTGTATTTACTAATAATCCTAATTTTTTACCAGGTATTGCCGATCTTCTTAATCAGTTCGAGTTAGCGGGGATTAAATGGGGAATCGTCACTAATAAGCCGCGTAGATTTTCAGTAGATCTAACCAAAGCGGTTAAGATGGGCGCAAGCAATTTATATGAACAAGCCGCTTGTTTAGTATGCGGCGATGATGCACCACAACCAAAGCCTGCCCCTGATACGCTATTAATGGCTTGTGAAGAAACAAACACTACACCTAGCAATTGTGTCTACGTTGGAGATGCTGAACGTGATGTACAAGCTGGTATTGCAGCAGGGATGAAAACGATAGTGGCATTATTTGGCTACATTGCAGCAACTGATAATCCGGTAGAGTGGGGTGCAGATGCTATGATTACTAAGCCTAGTCAATTACTTAACCTGCTTTAAAGTCATAAAAGTGTTTCACTAATTGATGCTGCGCCGCTCCATCATTGCCTGTGCTAGTGTGCCGCTATCTACGTATTCAATTTCGCCACCCATGGGCATGCCTCGGGCAATACGGCTGGTTTTAATACCACGTGTACGCAGTAACTCGCTTATATAATGCGCTGTAGCGTCACCTTCAACGGTGTAATTAGTTGCTAAAATAACTTCTTGCAAGTTGCCATCTTGTGCACGCTTGATGAGTTTATCTAAATGAATCTCTTTTGGGCCTATGCCATCTAGCGGCGATAATCTGCCCATGAGTACAAAATACAAGCCAGTGTAAGCACGGGTATTTTCTAACATTAACAAATCAGTTGGCATTTCTACTACACACAATAAGCTTTTGTCGCGACTATCTTCAGCGCACAGCGGGCAGATTGGTTGCTCACTAAATGTATTACATAGTTTGCAATGGTCAACGACCTGCAACGCATTATCCAATGCTATTGCTAAGCCACTCGCACCTTTTCTGTCACGTTGTAAAAGATAGTAAGCCATACGCTGTGCTGACTTTGGCCCAACGCCAGGCAAGCAACGCAAACTATCGATTAGCTGTTCAAGAGCTGGTGGATTTTTCATCAATGACTAGATTGTGTTCTTAAAAAGGCAGTTTCATGCCTGCAGGCATATAGTTTGCCATGCGTGCAGATGAAGTAGCCTCAGCTTTTGCCGTTGCATCTTTTAATGCGATGACTAATAAATCTTCTAATGTTTCTTTATCATCCATCACGCTGTCATCTAAAGTGACGCGTTTCACTTCATTTTTACAGGTCATTTGTACTTTCACCAGGCCATTTGCCGCAATGCCTTCTACGTCTATATTACCTAGCTCTTCCTGTGCTTTAGCCATATTGGCTTGCATCTGCTGAGCTTGCTTCATTAAATTACCCATGCCGCCTTTCATCATCTTGCATTCTCCTTAAATTGGTTTAATTGAATTGGGGATAATAGATGCCCCAAAATCGTTAATCAAAGCTTGTACAAAGCTATCATCTTCAATGGCGCTCTCAGCATTCGCTTGAGCATGCGCTTTTTCTTGCGAAATTTGTTTGGCAGGCGTGTTGCCAGTGCCGCCTATGCTGAATTGCAATTTGATTCTCTTACCAAAATACTGACAAACAGCAGTGCCTAATTTTTCTTGATAATTCGGCACTAGTAAATGCTTCTGCGATTCTGGCACGCTCAGTGAAATACTATTTTCATCATAGCTAACCAGTTCACAATGCTGCGCCAGTGTTCGCACTAGGCCTAGTTTTAACTCATCTAATAATCCACGCCAGTTACCGTTAAAGTTACTAGGGTTGTTATCAGGCTCTGTACTCATTATGCTGTTTTCAATAGCAGGTTCATTTGCAGTTTGTGCTGTTTGAATATCTGCAGTTAAAGTGTATGTATTTGTACCACTATTATCTGGCTCTTTAGATGCGACTTCAACAGGCTTTACCACTAATTGTGGTGTTGGTCTATTCGCTAAAGATGCGCTGCTTGATTTGTTAAGCGCTGGTTTATTAGCTATTTTTTGCTGACTACTTTCAATGTTACTTACATGAGATTTAATCTCATTTGGCGTAAATGCCAACATACGCAATAAACTCATGGTAAAGCCAGCAAACTCATCAGGCGCTAAGCCAATGTCGCGACGACCTAATAGTGAAATTTGATAATATAACTGTAGCGTTTCCGCTGGAATTTTTTGCGCTAGTGCTAACAGTGCATGACGTTCAGGTAAGTCATCCGCAATACTCTCTGGCACAGATTGAGCCACTGCAACTTGATGTAACAGTTGTGCTAAATCATTGAGTGCAGCTTCGAATGAAATGCTGCGCTCTTCCATAGACTTAGCTTGAGAAATGATGCTAGCTCCGTCATTTGCTAGTAGTGCCTCTAAAAGCTGATATAAATAACTCTGATCAATTGCGCCTAACATAGAGCGTACTTCAGCTTCATTTACTGTTTGACCGCCATAAGCAATCGCTTGGTCAGTGAGTGATAATGCATCACGCATACTGCCTGCTGCGGCCCGTGATATTAAATGCAATGCGCTGGCTTCAAAGGCAATGTTTTCTTGAGTCAGTATATTTTGTAAATGCCCCGTAATCGAAGTGCCGGCCATTTGACGCAGATTAAACTGTAAACAGCGTGATAACACTGTTACAGGCACTTTTTGTGGATCAGTAGTGGCGAGAATAAATTTAACGTGCGCTGGAGGCTCTTCTAGCGTTTTGAGCATGGCATTGAATGCACTCTTAGACAGCATATGTACTTCATCAATGATGTACACTTTGAAGCGTCCGGCGGTAGGCGCATATTGTGCGTTATCAAGTAAATCACGCATCGCATCTACTTGCGTGTTACTAGCAGCATCCACCTCAATCAAGTCTACAAAGCGGCCCTTATCAATTTCCGTGCAGGCCGCACAAATACCACAAGGTGTTGCGGTAATGCCCGTTTCACAGTTAAGTGATTTGGCTAATATACGTGCAATCGTGGTTTTACCTACACCACGGGTGCCCGTAAACAAGTACGCATGATGTAAACGGTTTTGTTCCAGCGCATTGGTGAGCGCGCGCACTACATGGTCTTGTCCTACCAGTGTATCAAAAGACTTTGGGCGCCATTTACGGGCTAGAACTTGGTAACTCATTTTTGGTAACTCATACTTCGTGGTAGCTCATGACTAAATTGAGGCCTAAATTTACTTTTTAACATGAATGAAACTGTAGCTTAAAAGCGACTATTCGTCTCTATATTTGTTAGGAATTTACGCTTTGAAAATAATACGAGAGGAGGCGAGCCCTTACCCCGGCACTTGCTTAATAGTTGTGGCTGCTTGCTTCCGCACCTGACCAGATTGGCTACCTTACAATGCGGGGAGGCCCGCCAAATGCAATTTTACAATACTTTGACCTTAGACTCACGTTATAACTGCAATGTTTACAGGATTTTTACATTTGACTTAAGTTAGTAACCATATTTGACGACAGGCGGTAGTTGTTTCAACTCTTCATCAGTAAACAAACGCCCACGTGTGATAAATGCCATGCCAGTACCGCAATCCAGTGAAAATGAGCCGCTTGAGCCAGGAAGTGCCTCTAATATCGTATGCGTATTTTCTGAAAATTGAAAATGGTTATGCCCCATATAAAATGGCGCACCTTCAATTTCACCTACTACAATATCTGAGGGGCTAGGTTTGAATTCATTTACTGGCATACATAATGGCACGCTACCTTCGCAACAACCGCCAGATTGAAAGAATAATATAGGGCCATGTTCTGCGGTGAGTTTATGTATTAACTCAATGGCAGCAGGGGTTGCAGAAAGACGTTCAGCCATTAAAATCTCCAGTACAAAAAGTAAGAGGCGGACATTGCCGCCTCTTAATATTACGCTTACAGATTTACTTACTCAAGCTAGAAAAAACTTGTTCAAGTTAGAAGAAGCCTAGTTTTTTAGGGCTATAGCTTACTAACAAGTTTTTAGTTTGTTGGTAATGATCTAACATCATTTTGTGCGTTTCGCGACCAATACCAGATTCTTTGTAACCACCAAATGCTGCATGTGCAGGATAGGCGTGGTAACAGTTAGTCCATACGCGACCCGCTTTGATGCCACGACCCATGCGGTAAGCACGGCTACCATCACGCGTCCAAACACCTGAGCCTAAACCAAATACAGTGTCATTGGCGATTGCTAATGCATCGGCCTCATCTTTAAAAGTGGTGACCGCTAGCACTGGGCCAAAAATCTCTTCTTGGAACACGCGCATTTTGTTATTACCTTTAAGGAGTGTTGGCTGCACATAATAACCTTCAGCAAACTCACCTTTTAAGATATTACGTTGGCCACCAATGAGTAGTTCAGCACCTTCTTGTTTACCAATATCCATGTAAGACATGATTTTATTCAATTGGTCTTGTGACGCTTGAGCACCAATCATCGTGTTAGGGTCTAATGGATTACCTTGTACAATTGCTGCAACGCGAGGCAATACACGCTCCATGAATTTGTCATAGATAGACTCTTGAATCAATGCGCGTGACGGACTAGTACAGACTTCGCCTTGGTTGAATGCAAACAAGACCAAACCTTCAACTGCTTTATCAAAAAAGTCATCGTCAGCATCGGCAATATCTTCAAAGAATACGTTAGGTGATTTGCCACCCAGTTCTAATGTGGCAGGAATCAAATTAGACGCAGCAGCTTGCGCGATGACGCGGCCTGTTGCAGTAGAGCCAGTAAATGCAATTTTACCAATACGGCGACTGTTCGCTAGCGGTGCGCCAACTTCTCGACCATAACCATTCACTACATTAATTACGCCTGGCGGTAGAATATCAGCAATTAATTCCATTAAAATCAATAAGCTAACAGGTGTGAATTCTGCTGGCTTCATCACGACACAGTTACCTGCAACCACTGCTGGCGCTAGCTTCCAAGCTGCCATCAATATTGGGAAGTTCCATGGAATAATTTGGCCAATCACACCAATAGGCTCATGGAAGTGATAGGCAACCATTGTTTCATCAATTTCACTTAAACTACCTTCTTGAGCACGCATACAGCCTGCAAAGTAGCGGAAATGATCAATCGCCAATGGAATATCCGCATTCATCGTTTCGCGAATCGGTTTGCCGTTATCAATGGTTTCTGCAGTCGCTAGCAACTCTAAGTTTGCTTCCATACGGTCTGCAATTTTAAGCATTAAGTTGGCACGTTCACTAGGTGCGGTGCGGCCCCATTTATCTGCTGCAGCATGTGCTGCATCTAATGCAAGTTCAACATCTTCTGCGCTAGAGCGAGCAGCTTTTGTGTAAGGTTTGCCGGTAATAGGTGAAATAACATCGAAGTATTCACCTTTTGTAGGTGCAACCCACTTGCCGCCAATAAAATTATCGTATTTGGCTTTGTAAGGGATTTTTACGCCAAGGCCTTTTAATAGATCCAAACTCATGCTAACTCCTCCAGTATTACTGTTGTTTATATAGTATTTCTAGTTGCAAAACCGCATTACTTCGTCACTGTTTTTATTGTGTGTAAAAGCTAGTTTAAATCTTCTGAATCCCTTATAAATAAAAGGGTTACAAAGCTAAGCCCGACCTAAACAATAAACCTTAGACGCGTGCAAATCAAGTCCAAACGTAACAATTTGTAAATTATTTTAGTGAAAAGCTATTTTATATAAGTGATCTTTCTTAAGATGCTTTTAATCCATCGATATCATCCACAACCACAGCATATAAGTCACGCGTTGAAGCTAAAGCACCAAGATGCACCTCTTCTGCGGTTAACGTTTTACCATTGGTTGTCATCAGGGGTCTAGTTGCCGTCGCGCTCGCCACAATAGTAGGCGCATAGCCTAAATTAAAAGCACCATGTGCAGTTGAGTTAACACACATATGCGTCATAAAACCCGCCAATACAATATTTTGAACCTCTAGTGCTTTAAGTTCAGCGTTTAATGTGGTTTGTATAAATGCATTAGGATAGTTTTTAACGATTACTTTCTCGCCAGTAATTGGCGCAACTTCAGCAGCAATCGCACCAATTTCTGCAGTCACGTCATAAGGTGTGCCCACTCCTGCATCATGTTGAATATGAATCACAGGCACTTTCAGTGCACGTGCCATTTTTAGTAGTTTTTGCGCTTCTAATATCGCAGGTTCAACGTTTGTTAGTTGCATTACACCTTTTCGATAAGTATTCTGTATATCAATCAGAATAAGTGCAGAATCTTTTAAGCTAGTTGCATGGTGACCCATGCCAGTAATGTCGCGTAAGGTTTGAGAAGCTGTAACCATAGTTTGAGTTCCTATATTAAGTCGAAAATTAATTGGTGCTTACTAAGCTTACTTACTTTCCTAAAAAGTAAATTAAAGACAATTTTGTTGCATGTAATTTAAATGGTAAACCTAAGATTTATACTTCACTATCCGCAAGCGAAAATTATCTGATGAAGCATTATTTTTATTAGCGTTACTTTTACGCTATAGTTGCACATAAATACTAACGGCAAATAAATTTACGCATAATATGGCACAAAATTTAGAATTTTCATCTATATTAACGCGCGATTTTTGGAGCAAATTTGCAAATCCGTCGCCAGCGGTATTAGGCAAATCCATACTTTCTTTACTTGTATTGGCAGAAACATTTGTATCTGTTTTCTGGATATACACATTATCAAATTTAGGTGAGGGTTATGCGGTAATGGCCGCAGTACCTTACTTCTATTTAGTCATTTCCTACGTCAGTTTGTTCATATTTTACCGTTATAAACGATTTGAATACTCTACTTTTACTCAGCTTGCCATGTTGCTCGTGATGCCATTCTTTATGCAATGGGCTATTGGCGGTTTTGCCGCTTCAAGTGGCGTGGCGATTTGGGCGATTCTATCCCCCGTAGGTGCGTTAATGATATTAGGGACTCGCCAATCAACCTCGTGGTTTTTACTGTTTGTAGGTTTAGCCTTTGTGTCATGGAAGTTAAATCCTTACTTTGCGGGGAATGCGCTGCCTATTCCTGTTGATGTAAAGGATGCTTATTTTCTGATGAATATTACCGGCACAGCTGCAATATTGTATGGTGTACTACGGTTCTTTCAATCGCAAAAAGAACGAATCATGATTTCACTTGAGCAGGAGCAAGCGAGGTCAGATAAATTATTACTGAATATTTTGCCTGCAGCCATTGCTGAGCGACTTAAAGAAAACGATATGCGTATTGCCGATTCTTATGATTCGGTGACGGTCATGTTTGCCGACTTAGTGAATTTCACGCAAATCTCTGAAAAAATGCCGCCTACGCAGCTGATTGATTTTTTATCACAAGTATTTTTAAAATTTGATCAGCTAGCTGAAAAGTATCAAGTTGAAAAAATTAAGACGATAGGCGATGCCTATATGGTCATTTCTGGCGCGCCAGTACTTTGTGAGGATAACGCGCAGCGTATTGCTGGCATGGCATTAGAAATGCATTCCGCATTAAAAGAAGTGTCTATTAAAACGGGTTTAGACTTACAAATGCGCATTGGTATCAATACTGGTCCAGTCGTTGCAGGTGTGATCGGTAGCGCTAAATTCAGCTATGATTTGTGGGGTGATACCGTTAACTTAGCAAGCCGTATGGAGCATATTTGTGCACCAAACAGCATTCAAGTGACACACAATACGCAGTCAGTTCTTAGTCATATTTACAATTTCTCAGCAAAAACTAGTGTTGAAGTCAAAGGTAAAGG